>DNOQ01000175.1 GCA_003501665.1 Bacteroidales bacterium
TTTGAGAATTTCAGGGGAAAACCTGTGGTTGATGATAAAAACTGCGTCGGATGCGAAACATGTGCAAATGTTTGTCCTCCTTACGCCATAACATTTACCGATGATAAAGAGAAAAAAATCAGGACAATTACCAGGGATTACGGCAAATGCATATTTTGCGCTATGTGCCAGGAACATTGTATTACGGGAAAAGGAGTAAAATTGTCGGATAAAATATATGATATCGCCGTTTTTGATAAAGATAAAGTTATTGAACATCAGGAGAAAGAATTGCTGATCTGTGAAAACTGCGGAGCAGTGATCACAACAAAGGAACACCTGCATTACATGCACAGGAAATTAGGTCCGAAAGCATTTTCTTCAATTCTTAATCTCAATATGTTGAACCAGAAGCTTAAGCTTGCTGAAGGACAAAATATTGATGTTGAGATAAGGGACGGACTGAAAAGAAAAGATATGTTCAATATAATTTGTCCGAACTGCCTCAGACAGGTCCTTGTAAAATATACATTTAAAGGTGTTTAAAGAACTTGACGACCTCCTTGGCCGGAAAGATAATAGGATACTCTTTGTCGGCATAGGTAATGTCCTTAAGTCTGACGACGGTACAGGAGTATATATAAGTAACAGGATTCTCCCGCGAGGAAACATAGAAGTAATTACAGTCGAGACCGGTATTGAGAACTATATTGGCAAAATAAATTCTATCGAACCTGATATTCTTATTCTCATCGACTGTGTCGATATGAAACTACCACCCGGAAGTGTTAAGTTGTTGGAGGTATGCCAGATAACAGATCATACATTTAATACACATAACATTTCTTTAAAAAGGCTCTCGGAATTTTTTCCAATGACAGTATTTATTCTGGGAATTCAGCCCGTGAATGTGGATTTTGGAGAAAATATTTCGTATATTGTAAAGGATATTTCAGATAAAATTATTAACCAAATAAACAGACAGGAGGTATAAAATATGGCTGTAGAATATCTTTGTAAAGTATGCAGGGGTCATCTTAATGTAAAGACCTCTATTATCCTGACTGCTACCAGGCTCATTAACCGGAATGAAAGAGGTTTGGTCTATCTGAATCCCGAAATAGGGAATTACACTCACACCACTCATCATACTTTCCAGATAAAGGAAGGTGAGGAATACATTTATACATGTCCGATCTGCGGAACACAGCTTAACAGCATGAAATATCTTCACCTTGTAAGGATACTTATGAAAGATGAAGAAGACAAGGAATTCAATATTTACTTTTCGGGAATAGGGGGTGAAAAGTGTACCTATAAGATCCGTGGCAACAAGGTTGAAGCAAGTACCGGACCCGATGTAAAATCCTACGATAAATATTTCGAGGTTCCCGAAGAGGACAGGAAATACCTGTAGGGCATTCCATGGAATGCCCCATAGAATCGCAGGGGCGTTCCATGGAACGCCCTTACAATGACAATTTCGGGATTTTGCAGGTATTTTTCATTTTTTTCTGTAAACATAAAATTCTATTTTTACTGCCATTATATTAACTAATGGTAAAATTTTTATTATGAGTATTGATCTGAACAAACTGGCTGCTGACAACATAAGGATCCTTTCCATGGCGATGGTGGAGAAAGCCAGATCGGGACATCCCGGAGGTGCGATGGGTGGAGCAGATTTTATTCATGTTCTTTTTTCTGAATTCCTGAATTTTGATCCCGGCGATCCGGTCTGGATAAACCGTGACAGATTCTTCCTGGATCCGGGGCACATGTCACCGATGCTTTATTCCGTTCTGACACTTACAGGACATTTCAGTAGTGATGAACTAAAACAATTCCGCCAATGGGGAAGTGCTACTCCCGGCCATCCCGAACTTGATGTAATGAGGGGGATAGAGAATACTTCGGGTCCCCTTGGTCAGGGACACACAATGGCTGTTGGAGCTGCCATTGCCGAAAGGTTTCTTGCCACCAGGTTCGGAGAACTTTTTTCACATAAAACCTATGCATTCATTTCCGATGGTGGAGTTCAGGAAGAGATCTCCCAGGGTGCAGGTCGTCTGGCGGGTTTTCTCGGACTCAGTAATCTGATAATGTTCTATGACTCAAACGACATACAGCTCTCAACAGAAACGAAAGCAGTTACCATCGAAGATACTGCAAAGAAATATGATTCATGGGGCTGGGAGGTAAAAACTATCGATGGCAATGATCAGGATCAGATACGGAAGGCTCTTTCATCAGCAGTAAAATCGACAGACAAGCCTGTTATTATAATCGGTAAAACCATAATGGGCAAAGGTCTTCTAGATAATGACGGAAAGAGCTTTGAAAGAAAAACATCTACTCACGGGATGCCGGTAAGTGAAGCCGGTGGCTCATTTGAAAAATCACTTGTAAACCTTGGAGGAGATCCATCTGATCCGTTCAGGATATTTCCTGAAGTTAAGGAACTCTATAAGAAAGTACTTGATGAAAAACGCAAATATGCTGCGGATTGGAAAAATAAAAAAGCGGAATGGGCTGCGAAGAACAGTGAACTGGAACAAAAGCTTCAACTCTTTTATTCTGGGAATATTCCTGAAATTGATTTTCAGACAATACAGCAGAAAGAGGGTGTTGCCACAAGAGCAGCATCAGCAACTGTTCTTGGTATGCTGGCCAGAAAAGTTGAGAATATGGTTGTCGCTTCAGCCGATCTGTCAAACTCTGACAAAACAGACGGTTTCCTGAAAAACACAAAGGCCTTTGTAAAAGGAGATTTCTCAGGCGCCTTTTTACAGGCTGGTGTATCAGAACTCACTATGGCAGCAGTTATGAATGGCATGTCACTTCATGGAGGAATTATTCCGGCATGCGGAACATTCTTTGTATTCTCCGATTATATGAAGCCGGCTGTGCGGCTTGCCTGCCTGATGGAATTGCCGGTACGCTATATATGGACACACGATGCATTCCGTGTGGGGGAAGACGGCCCCACACATCAGCCTGTTGAGCAGGAAGCCCAGATAAGACTCATGGAACATCTTAAAAATCACCACGGGGAGAATAGTATGCTGGTTTTAAGGCCTGCCGATGCCATCGAGACAAACGTTGCGTGGAAAATGGCTCTTGAAAATAACAGAACACCTACAGCTCTTATACTTTCCAGACAAAATATAAGGGACCTTCCATCTTCTTCAGGAAACAGGTACAATGATGCGCTTCAGGCCGGAAATGGTGCATACGTTGTATCCGACTGCACCGGCACACCCGATGTGATTCTTATAGCAAGCGGATCGGAGGTATCCACACTGACCGAAGGAGCTGACCTGCTTAAAAACGACGGCGTAAGGGTGAGAATTGTATCTGCTCCTTCCGAAGGATTATTCAGGGAACAGAGTGATTCCTACAGGAAATCTGTTATTCCCGATGACGTTCCGGTTTTCGGACTCACTGCCGGATTATCAGTGACCCTGCAGGGACTTGTCGGACCAAAAGGGAAAATATGGGGTATTAATTCCTTTGGATATTCAGCACCTTACAAAGTCCTTGATGAAAAATTCGGATTCACCGGAGAGAATGTTTA
>DNOQ01000088.1 GCA_003501665.1 Bacteroidales bacterium
AGTGCAGTAACAAAAAACAAACATCTGTATTTTCCCATTGTAATAAATTTTAAAAGGTTATTTCAATTAATTATTTAGTGATCCTCGATTAATTATCATTAAAGTTACAAAACCGATAAGGTCTAATTCCACCACAGATGTCACAAAAACTTTTCCTATTGTTACATTTTTGCTGGATTTGTAACTTTTTCAAGAAATCTGTCCGGTGGGAAAACTGAAACTCTTCATCTGTCAATCATGATTCTCTGGATTCCTTCCAGGGTTGGCAGAATGATTAAGTTTTTCCTGATCTGGTCAGGGCAACAACCGACTCTGAAAGAGTACAATATGAATAACCCCCAGTGCAACTGGGGGTAGGCACCTGAACATCACTCTCCAGCTCCGGAGGAGCTGAATATGAGTTACAAGCTTAATATTAAACCCTTTCCGAGTTTGGGATCATGGGTTAGTTTCTTTCCCCCGGTTTCGCCGGGGGTTATTCATATTTAACCGCTGAAGCGGTTTGTAATTATGAAAATAGCAACTAAAAAATACACCTTACCCTGCTTTTGGAAATTCAACAGACCCGGTATTTGATTTAATCAATAAAACTGCCATATTATTGCCTCTCTTAAGGCTTCCCGGTAATGCGATTACCCACACCTTCATTAACAATTGTTGCCATCGGGCTTCCGGCTACAAGGCAATTCTTTGTTAGTGGTCCGAGATATATATCAGTCTCATAATCTGCCATTGAGAAGTTGTTCCCAAGTATTTTATTGGAAGATGAGCATATGCCGTTCTCTCCATCCAGGGATATTCCGACAGCGCCCGTCCCCTTAAATTTATTGGAAACGACCATTGCTCCGATATTGTTAAGTCCGACGATCCCTTTCGCATCTTTCTGGAGATTAAAAGTATTATTATTGACGAAAAACTCCATGGCCATGTTTTCTTCAGGATATGTAGTTCTCCTTACATCCAGCATATAGATACTTACTCCTGCCGGATTCATAAAAGATCCTCCAAAATTTTCAGTGTTGAAATAATTACCGGTAATTTTCCATGTAGTTTTTATTACCGGAGGGGTGTAAGGATAGAATCCAAATACGCCATAATCCATATCATTAATATATAAATCATGAAAGATACTCCCTGAAAAACTGTTCCCGGAAATAATGCCCTTGGTATTTGTATTATCAAACAGGAAAAGTGGGTAGCCAATATCTTTAAAAATATTATTTGTAATTATGACCTTTCCGCTCTTCAGACCAGGCAGGTCCACTCCACACCATAAATCACTGAAATGGCAGTTATTGACAGTAAGATTCCCGTTACTTCTATCTACATCTGATGCTGCCGGTAACGTGGTATAGTCGTGACCAAACCATATTCCAGCACCGACATTATATTTTCCTGCCGAGCCGGTGCCATCATCAAGTCCACCAGAAAAACTTACATTATCAAGCTGGGCAGATACAAAAAGATCCTTGGGTATGTAATGATCATTAACCCTGTCGACGAATTTCACGAGTATATAAAGATCATATCCCATATCCCCAAGAATATTAGACCATTGCTTTTCACAGGGTATAACATCATCATCTATATCAAAAGAAAGATCTGACATTTTTATGTTCCCTCCGATAAATGAAATAAGAGCAACATCCCAGGTTTTTTCTGATTCCTCAAGGCAGGGAAGTTCCGGGACAGGCTTAATTATTGTCTTATTCATGCCTGCTCCCCTTATCGTACCGTTAAATTCCATAATCTCAATAAACCCGATATTGTATGTGCCTTTCTGAAACTGAACAACCGAGCCGGGCCCCTGTGACTGAGCCAGTTCAATTGTGTTGAGAAGATTCTGAGTGTCATCATCTCCGGAGGGAGCCGGAACCATGAAAACCTTACTTTGGTAGCCGTGGCCAAAACCTTTGGCCTGATCAGCAGGGCCGAAACCGTCGGAAGAGAATCTCTCTTCCTTTGCACATGATGCAAGAATGCATAGTGCAGTAACAAAAAACAAACATCTGTATTTTCCCATTGTAATAAATTTAAAAGGTTATTTCAATTAATTATTTAGTGATCCTCGCTTAATTATCATTAAAGTTACAAAACCGATAAGGTCTAATTCCACCACAGATGTCACAAAAACTTTTCCTATTGTTACATTTTTGCATTTTTCCTGCTTTTTTCTTGTAACCGGTCTGAAAAAAAATCGTAACTTTTACTTGTTATTAAATTTTCAAACTCTCTTTTCAATCATTACCTGCAATGAAAAGAAGGGGGTTTATAATTCCTGTCTGTGTATTTTACCTGGCCACGGGTTATATCGCTCATAGCCAGAAAATCCTTTATCCTGTTTCAGATCCCGTTTATACAAGATGGGACAATTTCAACATAATGGACGGAAAAGGAGGAATTGCTACATCAAGTCTTATACAGGACAAAAAAGGATTCATCTGGGCAGGTAATCAGGCGGGGCTTTATCGCTTCGACGGTATAAGATACAAAAGGTTCGGACTGGGAGAATTTTGTGATACAGCACTCGCTGGAATTGATGTAATCAGTATCTTCGAAGACTCTGAAGGAACCATCTGGGCGGGTACCTATGGTGCACTTAACCGCATCGACAAACGTCTGAACAGCATAAAATGGTTTATTCCGGATACAACAGATCCGGTAAGTCTCAACAATTCCGTACGACTCATAAATGAGGATTCCCGGGGCTTGCTCTGGCTGATCACCGATCAGAACATATTTACATTCAACAAAAAAACAGAAACATTCAGAGAATTTCCGGTTGCAAAGTCAATATGGCATCCGGGCAGATTATATGACAAATTTGAGGAAGAGAGGTATCTGGAAGATGACAATGGCAGAATATGGATTGCAACAGATAATGGTTTATTCCTTTATGATCATAGTGATGAATCCTGGAGGAAAGTGTTCCCCGTTTCAGGGGAACAAGGCACTGAAGATACCTGCAGGATAAACTGTGTGGAGAAAGACAGGGATGGTAATATATGGTGTGGAACTGGAAAATACGGGCTGGTCAGGATAAAAGATCCTGAAACCGGGGCTTTTGAGCGGATCAGTCTGAATCCGGATGGTAAAGATGAATTGTCAGATAATGAGATCGGAATAATTTACATTGATACAAACGGAATAATCTGGGCATGTGGTGAGGGAAGCATTTATAAATTCAATTCATTTACCGGAGAAAGATCATACTACACTTTCCCGGATGAATTTATGGCAGGTTCAAGAAAGCTAATAAGAACTAACATGGTGATCCGCAAAATCCTTCCGGGAAATGAAAGCAGCCTCTGGTTATTTATTCCCGGCAGGGGCGTGCTGTTCCATTTTCTCACTGAAAAAGAGATTATTAAAGCATATAATATCCCGCGCTACGTCGATTTTAATTTTGTTAAAGATAATGCAGGTTGCTTCTGGACAGGTTCTGTTGACAGCAGAGTACACAGGCTTGTTACTGATTCACTTCCTTTTGTTTCGATTAAGGCTGAGTACAGCGCCGGTGTGTCATTATTCAGATGTCCCAGGATAATTGAAGATAATAAGGGTTTTATCAGGTTAGCCCTCCTGAAGGGGGGGCTCTGGTATCTTTTAACGGATGATTACGGCACTTTTACCGGCATTGGAAAGAGTATGGGCGTAACGGAAGGATTGGAATTTATGAGTTTGTTTGAAGATTCCGG
>DNOQ01000331.1 GCA_003501665.1 Bacteroidales bacterium
AATAAACAGTTTTGCTTATCCGCCACATGTTTCCGGTCATGGCTGGCATCTATTTTTTTTGGCCGGCCGGATACCGGCTGAAGGTTTCCCGGCCGGATACTGGCTGAAGGTTTACCGGCCGGTTTTTGTGTTGTCAGCGTGATGAAGGCAGCGGAGTGCTATCTCACGTAGTTGACCATCTCCTCCTTTGTCTTGCGGGGGGAGGCGCCTGAGGCGGCGTCAGGACCTTTCTCCATGTTACCAACCCTGAGCATAATCACCGGGGTAAATCCTGCAGGTATCTGCAGTGCCTCGCGCCGGCTGCGGGCGGCAGCGATTGGTCCGCCGTAGATCCTGCCCCCGAGACCCATGGAGGTAGCCGCGATGAACATGTTCTGTGTCGTCAGTCCGCAGTCGAAGTCGGGCGTGGTGCCTGTCGCCGACTCCTTGCCGGAGACGATGATAATCACGTTACCCGGCACGATGTTGGAGATGATCTCTTTCATGAGTGCTTCATCCTTCAGCACCGTGAAGTGCCAGGGTTGCCCGTTCCTTGCGCTGGGTGCCTTGATGCCGCACTGAAGTATCATGTCTATCTGCTGGTCGGTGACAGGCTCGGCGGTGAAGTTGCGGGGTGACCATGCAGAGAGGAGGAGGTCTGTGACGGGATTGCCGGCAGTCTGTGACAGGGCGTTGCCGCAAGTCAGGACGAGAATTACAAGTATGAGCGATGCTGATCTGGTTTTCATGACTGGGGTGGTTTAATGGGTTGTTCTTAGAATCCAAGGCTGAAGATAATCAAAATTGTCCTGCAGGGCAAAGGTCCCTTAACCGGCATCAGCAGCTTATTCAGTTGTTCGGGATTTCCGAACAACTGAATCCGACGGTTAAAACGACAGAACACCCTGACAGAGAAAGACAAATTATAATAGATATAGGGGTTGATTGCTATGATATTCAAAAAAAAGTATTAAAATATTTGGTTAATAGAATTAACTAGTTTATATTTGTACTAATTTAACTTCATTAACTATCACGAAATGGAAAAAAATGATTTAACACCAGAAGAAAGCTTTGATGTAATTAACAAAGCAATTGCAAATTTTAAGATTAATTATAAGGAAAGTTCAAAAGTCTTTTTGCTTTGGGGTTGGATATTAACTCTTACCAGTATTTCTAATTTCATCCTGTTAAAGTATGTACATAGCATGGAACCATGGGTACTTAAGGGGTATGTTATTCTTGGAAACTGGGTTGTGTTTATTCTAATCGGATTCATAATCATGTTTTTTATGGTTCGGAAAATGAACAAGGAAAAGAAGGTACACAGCCATATAGATAAGTTTATAGATTATCTATGGTGGGTAACCGCGCCTTCATTTTTTATTGCAACATTTATCTGTATTAAATTAGGAATAGCCCCACCGCCTCTGATGTTATTAGTCGCGGGAATTGCAACTACAACCACCGGGCTGGTTATTAAGTTCAGACCCTTGATTATTGGAGGTATGTCATTTTTTATATTCAGTATTGCTACAACCTTTGTGACAAATGAATACCTGGCATTGGTTGTTGGTGCAGCAATAATTTGCGGTTATCTGATTCCCGGATATTTATTAAAGGCAGCAAAAGAATAGGGCCATGTACAACGATTTAGATCCACTGTTGCACTCGCAACTTCGATTGGCAATTATCTCGATGCTGGTAGCTTCCAAGAAGGTGGAGTTTACTTATATCCAGAGCGAAACTCAAGCAGCTGCAGGCAATATCAGTATTCAGATAAAGAAACTGGAGGATGCCGGGTATATTAAAGTTGAAAAATCCTTTAAAAACAATTACCCGAACACGATGCTGTCAATCACAGATAAAGGAATAAAGGCATTCGAATCCTATGTAAATGACCTTAAGAAATATCTTAATCCGAAAAAGTAATGGTAAATGCAACTTTAGTTACATATTGTCAGATAGTATCAATTAATCAATAATAGCCTGATAACTCAATACCCTTAATTGCTTATATATGGGATAATAATAATTCGGAACAAACTGTGCCATTAAGATTAATACTAATTCTTCTTTTGGGTCAATATAGAAATAGGTATTGCCGGAACCGGACCACCAGTATGAACCTTCAGATCCGATTATATTTGATTGAACATCATCCTGGAGTACTGCAAAACCAAAACCAAATCCCATCCCTGATAGTAAAGGGCCAAAAAATTCATCATCAGGCATTATCTCGTTTGAAAGATGATTTGAAGTCATTAAATCAACGGTTCTGCTTCCTAAGAGTCGCACCCCGTTATATTCCCCTTTGTTCAGTAACATTTGAGAAAAAACCATATAATCTGCGGCTGTCGAAACAAGTCCCCCATTGCCTGATAGAAATTTCACAGGTATTGAAATATTATTTGTGTCCGGCTCCATTATAATTTTAATTCCAACCGAATCTGGTGCATACACTGCACCAACCCGATTGAATTTCTCTATTGGGACATAAAAATCAGTATCATTCATTTTTAACGGGTTGAATATCCTCTCCTTAAAGAATACATCAAGTGGTTTACCGGAAAGAACTTCTACTAAATAGCCTAATACCTCGGTTGACCTGCTATAATTCCATCTTGTACCCGGTTGGTATAAAAGTGGAATTTCAGAAAGTTTTTGAATCATCTCTTTTAATGTTCCATCAGAAAGATTTGCTGCGGCGTACATTGAATCAACGGGAGAATCTGCCCCTACTCCGGTAAGTCCGGATGTGTGAATCAGGAGATCACGAATAGTAACCGGACGTACCGGATCCACGGTATGCAGTCCGGTTTTATCAATTGATGAAAATACTTTCAGGTTCTTGAATTCGGGAATATAGTCATACACCGGGTCATCCAACTGAAAACACCCTTCCTCATATAACATCATTACCGCTACACTTGTCACGGGCTTTGTCATCGAAGCTATCCGAAAAATTGTGTTCAACTGCATTGGCTTGTCAACATCCATCAACCCGTATTTTTCAAAATGGACAACCTCACCGTGCCGGGCTACCATCGTAATCATACCCGGCAGTTTATTCTCGTCAATATAGCTCTGCATGACAGGCTTAATTCGATTTATACGTTCTGCAGACATACCCACTTTTTCTGGTTTAGCGGCAGGTAATTTGTTTTCTTGCTTATTACAACCAACTATTGTTGCCAAAACAAGGAACAAAAAGACTGTTTTATACATTTCTCCGGTTCATCTTTAATTTAACATCATAAATCAGTGTAATTAATCAACAGAAGGTTTGGTCAACGACCAATGGCTGTGGATGATTTTCCACTCGTTATTTTCTTCAAGCCTGTACACTTCTGTGCAATTCTCTTTCCAGAGTGTTTCACCCGAGTATGAGTGCAGATTGTAGGTCAGAACAGCCATTTTATCAGTCGATTGTACAATGGGATTTATTATTTCGAATCTATCCATCTTTACCTTTCCACGCATGCTTTCATAGAACTCTTTTATCTTGTCCCAACCGTCAA
>DNOQ01000337.1:0-4688 GCA_003501665.1 Bacteroidales bacterium
ACAAGCCTTTCGGAATCGACATTCTGGGTTGTGCTGATTTACGGATTGTTCATCAACCTTCAGAATTACGGTATTGATCAGAATTATATACAGCGTTATATGACCACAAAAAGCGACAGGGAAGCCAAAGCCTCAACATGGTTCGGGTCAATGTTATATATCCCTGTTTCACTGATGTTCTTTTATATCGGAACAGCTCTGTTTTCGTATTATACTGCCATGCCGGAACTACTTCCCGGAGAACTGAGTGTTGCAGGAGCTGCTGATAAGGTTTTCCCGTATTTTATTGTCACCAGGCTTCCTGCAGGGATAACGGGTTTGCTTATAGCTTCAATTTTCGCGGCTGGAATGAGTACTGTATCTACCAGCCTGAACAGCACTGCAACAATAATACTTAATGATTATTATAAACGCTATTTTAGCAAAGATGCTGACGAGAAAAGCTCCATGAGAGTACTTTATCTTGCATCATTCGTCACAGGTGCCCTGGGGATACTGATCGCCCTTGCACTGATAGGTGTCGAAAGCGCTCTTGATGCATGGTGGTCTCTGGCTTCAATCTTCAGCGGCGGTATGCTCGGATTGTTCCTTCTGGGTTATTTTTCAAAAAAGGCAAAAAGGATTGATGCGGTAACAGGTGTGATTGTCGGAGTACTGGTGATAATCTGGATGAGCCTGTCACCTCTGTATTTCACCGAAGGAGGGAGCCTTGCGTTCAGAAGTCCGTTCCATACCAACCTGACTATTGTTTTCGGGACAATGACAATATTTCTGGTCGGATTTTTAATGACACATTTGTTCAACAGGACCCCCCCCCCTGCCCCCCGCCTGAGGCGGGGTTAAAACCAATATTTAAGAGAAATTATGAAAAAAATCGTTACAACTTTATTTTACATTATCTGTGTAATACAGATTACAACAGGTCAGTATAGCGGAGCCGGATGTATTATTAAATCGGAATTCATCTATCAGCCCGCAGATGTACCATTTCCTTCGTGTCATGCATCGACGATTATCGGGAACGGTAAGGGACTGATGGCTGCATGGTTCGGAGGGACAGCAGAAAGGAATCCCGATGTCGGTATCTGGGTAAGCCGTTACGAAAAAGGTAAATGGTCAATACCTGTTGAAGTTGCTGATGGTGTTCAGCACAAAGAGAAGCGTTATCCCTGCTGGAATCCGGTATTATTCAATACGGGAAATGAAATCCTGTTATTCTATAAGGTCGGACCCAGTCCATCCACATGGTGGGGAGAATTGATCACATCATCAAATAAAGGAAAGAAGTGGTCTGTGCCCCGCAGGTTACCTGAAGATATTTTCGGACCGATAAAAAACAAGCCTGTTCTGATTTCCGGTGGAGAGCTGTTGTGTCCTTCAAGTACCGAAGATGAGGGCTGGAGGCTTCACATGGAATTTACTTCCGATAACGGGCTTACCTGGGAGCGGACATCTGCGCTGAACGAAAGGACAACAGGAGCCATTCAGCCTACGATTCTGATACATCCCTACGGAAAACTTCAACTGCTATGCCGCAGCACCGTGTCAAAGATCCTGACTGCATGGTCAGAAGATAACGGCCGGAACTGGAGTAAGCTCGAACCAATAAATCTGCCAAATAATAATTCGGGGATCGATGCTGTTACACTTAAAGATGGCCGTCATATAATGATTTATAATCACCTGACCAAAGGCCGCAATATGATCCAGGCAGCCATATCCGATGATGGGATCAACTGGAGAGCGGCAGTTCTGCTTGAGAATGACAGACCGGGAACGGAATTCTCATATCCTGCAGTCATCCAGACAAGCGACGGACTTGTTCACATAACCTATACATGGAACCGGAAACAGATAAAACATGTTGTTCTGGATCCGGGAAGGATAATTGAAAAACCATTTACCGGTGATGAATGGCCATCCGAATAGGGACCTTATTTGTCAAAGAAGGGAAGTATAATAAGGGTAAGCGACATTAATACCAGAATAATGACTGCTCCCCATCCGATTATATTGGAAAGAGCCTTATTGGTATAATTTCCCATAATTTTTTTCCGGTTTATAAGGATCATCATGCTGACCAGCACTACCGGCAACAGGATACCGTTTATGACCTGTGACCATATTGAGATCGGTATCAGAGGAGCATTTGGGATCAGAATGATTAATGCTGAAATGATTATTATTCCGGTATAGAGAATATAAAACTCCTTTGCCTCATCCCATTTCTTGTCAATTCCCGCCTCAAACCCGAATGCTTCACATACAAAATAAGCAGTTGCCAGAGGTAAAATTGTTGCTGAAAATATCGATGCAATAAAAAGACCGAATGCAAAGACCTGTGATGCCAGATTACCTGCGAGGGGTCGTAAAGCCAGAGCAGCATCCTTGGCTTCATTTATAACAATTCCTTCAGGAAAAAGGGTTGATCCGCATGCAACCATGATGAAAAAAGCCACAATCACAGTAACGATGCAACCCACGATTATATCAGCCATGGTATAATTGAAGTGTTTCATTTTCAATCCCTTTTCAATAACAGTGGATTGCATGTAGAATTGCATCCATGGTGCAACCGTGGTTCCAACCAGGGCTATCACCATGGTCATGCTTTTTGTATTAACTGGTATACCAGGTCTTATAACGGCTGATCCTATTTCCTTCCAGTCGGGTTTACCCATGATTGCCGATACAACATATGTAAGCAATGAAACACTGAAGATCAAAAAAATACGTTCGGCTATTTTATAGGTTCCCTTGACAACCAGAAACCAGACAATAACCGCAACCACGGGTACGGATATATACTTTGTAACGCCGAAAACTTCCATGCTTCCGGCAACACCTGCAAATTCAGTTGTCGTATTTCCTATTCCTGAAAAAAATAATCCTACGAAAATGAAAAAAGTGATCCTGATTCCGGCATTTTCCCTTATCAGATCTGCCAGTCCTTTACCGGTGACAATCCCCATCCTTGCATTCATTTCCTGGATAACCACCAGCAGAATAAATGAAGGGATGAGGGTCCATATCAAACCATAGCCGTACATGGCTCCTGCAACGGAGTAGGTGGTTATTCCCCCTGCATCGTTATCCACACTTCCGGTAATGATCCCCGGACCAAGTATCATCAGGAAAATTCCAAGCTTCCTGAAGAAATGCCTTCTTCCTAATTTCGTTGTTACCATCACACCGGATCAGTTTCTTCTTTTCTTTGTCCTCCTTTCACTAATAAGATCTTCAACAACATCATCGACAACCACCATGCCCTGCAGCTGTTCATTCTGGTCGATCACCGGTACGGCCAGAAGGTTATATTTTGATACAATTTCGGCAATAGCTGATGTCTTCTGTTCGTCATATAAATAAACAGGTTCCGATTTCATGATATCTGCAAGGGTCTTATCAGGCTCAGCCACAACAAGATCACGCAGGTTAAATGACCCTATCAGCTTATCTTCCTTTTCTGTGACAAACATATTGTACAGCTCAGCAGCTTCCGGTTTCTTCTGACGCAGCTCATTCAGCACCTCCTCCACTGTTTTTGTACTGTTGAACGAGAGATAATCGGTAGTCATTATGCTGCCAACAAGATCGTCTTCATATTCAAGAAGTTCCCTTACCTCCTGGGAAGATTCTGCTTCCATTTCCCTGAGAAGCAATTCAGCTTTATCATCCTCAAGCTCTTCAATAATATCTGCCACCTCATCGGCCGGCATCTTTTCAAACACATCAGCAACTTTATCGACGGGCAGGCTTTCCACGATATGTATCTGCGCATCGGTCTCGAGTTCTTCAAGCACATCTGCAGCTTTTTCCTCATCGAGTGCGGAAAAAACTGAGGTGCTTGACTCCTTTCCAAGCTCTTCAAGTATATCAGCCAGATCGGAAGGGTGAAGTGTCTGAAGCCTCGCATAACTCTTTGAGAGCTTTATATTCATATTGGAGAAATCGATAGCCTGAACATCTTCCCACAGAATATAACGGGTGGGGATCTTTATCCTGAAAAGAGACAATAATCTCTTTATCGGCCCGGTCAATCCGATCCTCCTCAATAAACCTTCTATCCCTATATCAACCGCAATAGAATAAGTTCCCGAAGGCAGTGTGGCCAGTCTCACATCATTTACTCTTACGAGCTTCCTGCCATTCAGATCTACAATCTGTTTGTCAAGGATATTCTCAACGAGAAGAAGACCATTATCCACCTCATCCCGGGTCAGTTCTATCAATCCCGTGCAGGTAACATTAAGCATGTCGCGCGCTTTTGAGATCCTGAAGGGCTTAAAGGAATAATAACCGGTCTTTCTCCTGATCTTCAGCTTAATACCCGTCACGAGTTGCTGGTCAGGATCATTCTTTGACGAAGGTACGGTACTTACAAGCAAATCTTTTATCCTGCCGATAGCCTCTCCATCAGCATCAAAAACCTCTTTGCCAATAATACCGCTTAAATAAAAAGTTGTAAGTGAAGTCATGGTCACCTCCTTTCTGTTTCTGATACAGCAGGAAATGACCGTATAACGGCGATCCTTCCGTATCAGGATTTAATGTAATCTTAAACTATACGCCGGGACATCGTCCATCTTGTACTCAAAATTGATTTCGGACGCAAAAATAAATTCTGCGGGTTAACTTTCCAAATAAAACCGGAAGAAAGTGCTGAAAGTGCCTAGAGTGACTAAAGT
>DNOQ01000337.1:4736-4951 GCA_003501665.1 Bacteroidales bacterium
AAAAGATTGGCGAATGTGAAAACAAAAAATGCAAGTCCTGGAAGCGACCATGTCATCAATGCCCATCCGCCCCATTCAACAATTTCACCGAAATAATGAGGTGATGAAATATAATTGAACAACCATCCCTTTGGCAAAATATATTCATAAGGACTTTCCTTTCTGAATTTACGAAGCAATTCGTCGGCAGTTTTATTTATTGAAAATCCTGCAAT
>DNOQ01000530.1:0-12449 GCA_003501665.1 Bacteroidales bacterium
GATAAATGTCATATAATCAATATTATATGAAATATTTTAAACTATTCTTAAAATTTAAGTACATTGTATAGCATAGTAGTAATATGAAAATATATCTTTGCAAAGAAATGTTACATGTTAAAAATAGTAGTATAATTTAAAAAGAAGATGAAAATAACAGTAAGCATTAATCTGGGAGGTTATTCGTTCAACATTGATGAGGACGCGTATGATGAACTGAAAAGGTACCTGAAGAATCTTGAGTTACATTTTGCAGGGGAGGAAAGTGCCTCGGAAATTCTATCCGACATTGAGACCAGAATCTCGGAATTGTTCCGGGCAAGATTATCGTCTTTCAAGCAGGTGATAACAATGGATGATGTCCGTTATGCAATATCGGTGCTTGGTAATCCTGAAGATTTTCATGATGAGGAAAGAAAATCTGGCAGCGAAAAATTTTCGTCACCGGGATATCACAGGATGTATCGTGATCCGGATCACAGGATAATCGGAGGGGTTTGTGCCGGGATGGGTGCCTACTGGAGCATTGAGCCATGGATTGTCAGGATAATCTTCATTGCCCTTATCCTGGCCGGTGGCCTTGGATTACTCATATACCTTATTTTATATATAGTTCTGCCGGAGGCAAAAACAACCTCCCAGAAAATTGAAATGAAGGGAGATCCGGTAAATATCAGGAACATTACTGATGCAGTTAAGAATGAATTTGATACAGTAAGAAGAAACATGAAATTATAGATGAACCAGGGAGGTTTATTTATGATGTATAAAATTTAAAATCTATTATTTATGGATCTGGAAAACACGAAAGCGCAGATGCGCAAGGGAATCCTGGAATACTGTATTTTATCTGTAATTGCCAGGGGATCATGTTATGCAAGTGATATTATCAGGGAACTTAAAGAGGCAAAGGTTATTGTTGTGGAGGGTACATTATATCCTCTTCTTACAAGGCTGAAAAATTCAGGATTACTGAGTTACAGGTGGGAGGAATCACAGCAGGGACCACCGAGGAAATATTATGAGCTTACCGTAAACGGTAAGGAATATCTGGCCGACCTTGACAGGTCGTGGGATGATCTGGCAATATCAGTCAGTATGATCCGTACGAGATAATCAGATGTAAGATTTAAATTACTGAAAATCATGGATAAAACTATAAAAATTAATCTCGGCGGGACCCTCTTTAATATTGATGAAGAGGCATACAAAATACTCAGGGGTTATCTTCAGGCTATAAGCCTCAGATTAAGAAATGTTCCGGGGGGCAATGAGACTCTTGACGATATTGAATCAAGGATAGCAGAAATATTTCTTTCACAGAAACCAACAGCAGGAGTTATCAGCAGGCTTAATGTGGAAGATATGATATACATTATCGGTAAACCTGAAGATTTCACTCAGCCGGAAGATGAAAAACCGGGTCCCGTATTCAGTTCAACGTACGGAAAGCAAATGATCAGGAATCCTGATGACCGCATTATTGGAGGCGTTTGTGGTGGTATCGGCAGATACCTCAACAGCGATCCTGTCTGGTTCAGATTGCTTTTCATCCTTTTTGCACTGATGTTCGGAATCGGGATATTTGTGTACCTGGCCTTATGGATAGCCCTGCCATCAGCCGAAGCAGGATCTCAGAAAAAAGATATGTATCAGAAATATAATTTTCACGGAGTATCTTCGGGTAAGGAAAGGAAGGCTTATTCAACCTCATCAGATGTCGGAAATGCTTTCAATGAGATTTTCAGGGCTGTAGGGAAAGTCCTTTGGATCATTGTCAGGGTATTCCTTATTCTGTTGGGAGTATCACTTGTGATGACCGGATTCCTTGCCATTGTCTCATTTATTATGGTATTTATTTTTAAGTTTCCGGGAGCGTTCTCGACAGATGCTGTCGGTATGAACATAAGCTATCTGCCTGATTTTCTTAATTATGTTGTGACTCCTTCGCTGGTACCATGGATAAAAGCACTTATCACTGTCGCTGTTATTCTGCCTTTGCTGGTTATTATTTATCTGGGGGTAAGAATGATCTTCTGGTTCAGGGCAAGGGATGGTGTATTTCTTCTCGTCGGTCTTGTGATCTGGGTTTTAAGTATCGCTGTACTTTCAATTATGTTATTTAATGAAGGCATAAGTTTTGCTGAAACTGCCCGATCTGTATCCCGGGAGTATTTTAAAACAGTACCTGACACACTGTATATCAAGTCAGGAGCAAAGATATCCGGACTCAATGTTGACAATGAAATACGTTTACCGGATGATGAATACTCTATATTTGTTTCTGATGAAAATAGCCGGGTTTATATTCTGGCTGATCTTGATATTGCTTCTGCTGGCAGGAATTCGGCATGGGTGGAGGTTATTAAACGATCAGCCGGAAGGTCAAAAATGGATGCTTCCGAAAAAGCTGACAGATTGCTGTATAATTATAAAATCTCAGGAGATACACTGTTTCTGGATGAATATTTCGCTATTCCTGAAGGAACAAAATGGTCATTGGATGAAGTTGGGGTAGATGTATATGTACCTGAAGGGACTGTGATTTATATGGATAAGACTGTTGAAAGGCTTTATCATTCATACAATGATAATGATTTTGTAACTGATCAGAGAAACAGATTCCGGGTGATGGAAGAAGACGGACTGGAATACATCAAGTCCGGCCGTAGATTTAACCGTTAGCTTCCTGGTTTTTCAGTCCTTATATTTTCATTACATCCGGTACCGTTACAGGTACCGGATTCTTTTCAATCAATAGGGCGAAAGAAGCATTAAAATAAATTTTTTTAGCAGGAATCATTTGCCGAACTTCGTTATCATAAATCAATTAGCTACATACTTCGGCATGAAAAGACTATTATTAATGTTAGCTCTGGTGCTATTTTGTAAAGGGGCATTTTCCCAGGAAACCGTTTCACAGGCTGACACTTTACGTAAAGATGCACTTAATGTTTATATGGAAGCCACCGACTATATAAAAAAGGAGATCCCTTATATTAACTATGTAAGGGACAGGAAAGTTGCTGATGTATATATAATATGGACCACGGAGAGCACCGGATCGGGAGGCTTGATCTCGACATTTTTTATTGTCGGGCAGGGAAAATACAGCGGGATGACTGATACTGTAAAATGCAATATCAGTCCGGATGAAACTGTGGATGTCAGAAGAGCCAAAGAGGTAAAAAGCCTGAAAATGGGACTGATGCGATATGTACAGAAAACACCGCTTGCACAGTTCGTGAATATAAATTTCAGTCAGACGCTTAACGAAACCGTATCATCGGATAAATGGAACAGCTGGGTTTACTCCACAAACATGTGGGCATATATTTCAGGACAAGCCACGTACAAGATTAATTACCTTTCAGGAATGATCTCAGCAAACAGGATCACTGAAAAATCCAAATTCGAATCAAGAGCAAGCCTGGATGTAGAGACCGATAAGATAATATATAAGGAGACAGATTTCGATACTACATATATCAGCACTTATAAGCAAAAAGCCGCTTCTGTCTCCTATGTTAAAAGTATAAATGAACACTGGTCGGCGGGAGGATCAGTTAACATAATGTCCTTTACTTATTCAAATTATGATTTTTCGATAAATATAGCACCCGGTATAGAATTTGATATATTTCCATACAGGGAATCGACACGTCGTCTGATGACCTTCAGATACAAAGCAGGAGTAGAGATCAACAATTACACTGAAACGACCGATCGCTTTAAGATGAAGGAGACTGTTGCTTATCAATCACTGGCGGCTCATATATCATATATCCAGAAATGGGGATCGATCTCCGGAACGCTTACCTGGAACAATTACTTTTTCGACTGGTCGTATAACAAGCTTCGGTTTAATACTGTTACGCGTCTGAGAATATTCAAGGGGGTTCAGTTCAACATCCAGGGGCAGGGTTCCTTGGTGCACGACCAGATCTCACTTCCCCTTGGAAATGCTTCACTCGAGGATGTTCTGCTCAGGAGAAAAATGCAAAAAACTACATACCAGTATTTTACCAGCATTGGCCTGACCTATACTTTCGGTTCTATCTATAACAATGTGGTAAATCCAAGGTTCGATAACTGATTCAGTTCAGGAACAATTCATCATCATCGGAAACAAACATCCGGGTGGTTTTTGAATATGTTCCATCAACAGGATCGGGATATATAAGTTCCAGATAGAATGCCCTGAAACCTGAATCAGGATGGTCAATATTAACTTTTATGTCACTGTAGTTTAAGAATTCAATATCCTTCTCTACAAATTGATTATCCCTGAAATCCCGGTCAGGAGAATCACAGATCCATAAATTGACCTCTTTTAATTCAGGCGATGCCTTTACCGTCAATTCAGTTTTTTCAGTATCGGAACTTATCTTCCATTCACATCCGGGGTGTTGTTTATTATTTATAACAATATTAAAAAAAGCGCTGAGTGCTTTCATGGCACCGGTTCCGTCACCCAGTCCGTGCCCGGCATTTGGTTCATAATGGATATAGTTCTCTCCCGGAATATCATAGTAATACTTTTTAACTGCATCAACCGGCCAGTATTCATCGTTGGTTCCAATTATGATCAGTTTAGGCATGGTAAGGGAAGCGCGATATGAATATGGATCTATCATCACAGCCAGTTCCCTGCCCTCAGTGCTCTGAAGATCCTGTGCAATGCCAAGTCTGACATAATCTTCAATCTGAATACTGTAATCACCCCACACCTCTTTCTGGTAAGGGATATTTACCGGCATGTTAAGTACATCTATTACCATTGGTGCAATTGCAAGTACCCTCTTATCCTGTGAGCCTGTCAGCCAGGTCGTCCATCCCCTTTTTGAAGCTCCTGTAACCACGAATCCCGAAATTCTGTGGTTCAGTTTCTGTTCCGAGTATTCCTGAACAGCATCCATTGCCCTGATTGCACTTTTTGTCATCGGAAAAAGAAGCGGCCACGTAAAATCCCTGTCATTTTTAAAATTATGAAGTGTATAGGAAATGAGAGCATCCTCGGTAAGATTATCATACAAAGGTTGATTTGGAACCTGAGAAATGATTGCTGCAACTGCATTGTTCTTTGCAGCAACCATTGTGAGCATTTTGAATATTTCGTTATCCCTGCCCTGCCAATTTGGATTGCCGTCTTTATTGCTTCCACCTGTTATAAAAAGCAATGCACCCCCTGAAGGTGTCCCCTCAGGAGAAATTATCATAAGCTGGTGAACCCATACAAATTCACGCCATTTCTGAGATGTTAGTTTCAGCACAGCTACATTGAGCCCGTCCGACTGAAATTCTTCCCTTATCTCCCAGCCGTATGTTTTATCACTTGTCTTAATATAATTCTCAAGTGCGGTTTCCGGAGTAACAAGGGTTTTGTTTCCGGTGCAGGCATATAATGCCATGAACAAGACAGGTAACAATAATAAATTCCTTTTCATTCTAACAGATATTATGGATAGATTTGTGTTATTTAATTGATGAATATACTTTAAAATAGTCAGGGAAAATTGTAATTTGGCAATAAAATTACGATAAGTTTAACTGATGAAAAGGAAATCAATTATTTATTATGTGTTTGGAGTGATTTCAGCACTCATAGCGGTTATAATCTTCCTGAAAAGCTTTGACTGGAGGTCGCTTCTCATTCTCATTTTCGGAGTTGCGGCAGTTCTTCTTTTCTGGCAGGGAGCGGTGGAATCGAATAAAAAAGAATGACAGGGTATTCTATCTGAGTTCGATTGGAATATATTCTCTGCGGCCGTATACATTCTTGAATGCAGGCCTGATAATTCTTTTTGCCGAGAATGTAAGTTCCTCTATTCTGTGAGAGCACCAGCCTGCGATCCTTGCCATGGCAAAAAGTGGTGTATATAATTCTTTGGGTATGCCGATACAGGAATAAACAAATCCTGAATAGAAGTCGACATTTATACAAACCACTTTGGCTGATTGTTCTCCCTTGAACTGTCTGAAAACCTCAGGGGTCAGCTTTTCAACAAGTGCATACAATTCAAATTCATCAATTTTACCGGCTTCGGTTGCGAGATCCCTGGCTTTTTCCTTCAGAAGGATTGCCCGGGGATCAGATATTGTATAAACCGCATGTCCGATACCGTAAATGATCCCGGTATGATCATTTGCCTCCTTGCGGAGTATCTTAAGCAGGTAATCTGCTACTTCCGCCTCATCTTTCCAGTTCTTTACATTCTTTTTAATATCCTCCATCATATTCAGCACTTTAAGGTTGGCGCCACCGTGAAGAGGTCCCTTGAGCGATCCTATGGCTGATGTGACAGCAGAGTAAATATCTGTTTCGGTCGAACTGGTCACCCTCATAGTGAATGTTGAATTATTACCTCCTCCATGTTCCGCATGAATAACCAGGGAAAGGTCTACAAGATCGGCCTGGAGGCGTGTATAGGAACCCTCTCCCTTAATAAGGTGGAGGAAGTTTTCCGCGGTTGACAAACTTGTCTTCGGATGTCTGATAGATAAAGTTTTACCGTGATAAAGATGGCGTAATGCCTGGTACGAATAGGCAATTATTGAAGGGAATTTTGCAATCAGGTTTACAGACTGCCTGATCATATTATCCAAAGAAATATCGTCAGGTTTTTCATCCAGGGTATATAATCCCAGTACCGACCGGGCAAGCATGTTAAGTACATCCTTTCCCTTCATTGACAGGATCATGTCTTTTGTAAAATGATCCGGAAGATCTCTCATGGATGCCATAATTGTTGAGAACTCTTCGATCTCATATTTCGAAGGCAGATGCCCGGTCAGAAGCAAAAAAACCGTTTCATCAAATCCATGCCTGTTCTCTTTCTGGAAGCCATGAGTAATTGCTTCTATATCAATCCCCCTGTAAAGAAGTCTTCCCGGGACGGGTATAACCTTGCCGTTTTCCTTTTCATAGCCGACAACATCCCCAATATTTGTAAGACCAACAAGCACTCCTGTCCGGTCATTGTTCCTCAGGCCTCTTTTTACATCATATTTTTCAAACAGTTCATTGCTGATCTGACATGATTCTCTTACTGATTTTTCGAGTTTTAAGAAAAAATTTCTGTCTTCCATGGCATCAATTTTTAGTTAATCGGATAAAATATTTATTATAATGGCATCTGCAAATTCGGATGTTTTAAGCAAGATAGCATTTTCCATCAGTCTGTGAAAATCATAGGTAACTTTTTTCCGGAGTATGGTATTTTCAAGTCCTATGTAAATATATTCAGCTGCTTCTTCCCAGCCGAGATATTCCAGCATGAGGGCTCCCGAAAGGATAACAGATCCCGGATTAACCTTATCCTGTCCGGCATATTTGGGCGCTGTGCCGTGAGTGGCTTCGAAGATTGCATGTCCGGTATCAAAATTTATATTTGCTCCCGGAGCAATTCCAATCCCTCCCACAATTGCAGCAAGAGCATCTGATATATAATCGCCGTTAAGGTTAAGCGTTGCAATTACCGAATAATCTGCAGGCCGCGTAAGTATTTGCTGCAGGAAGGCATCTGCTATCACATCTTTAATTATCACCTTACCATCAGCTATTGCTGCAGATTGAATTTCTTCCGCAGCATTTTCTCCTTTTTGTTCAGTTATCTTTTTGTATTCCTGCCAGGTAAAAACGTGGTCTCCAAATTCTCTTTCAGCCAGCGCATATCCCCACTTCATGAATGCACCCTCGGTAAATTTCATGATATTACCCTTATGAACAAGGGTTACCGAGGGAAGTCTCCTTTCAACGGCAAACTTTATAGCCTGCCTGACAAGTCTTTCCGTCCCTTCAACAGATACGGGTTTTATTCCGATTGAAGATGTTTCAGGGAAACGGATCTTTTTCACACCCATTTCGTTTATAAGAAAGTTCTTCACCTTATCTGTTTCAGGGTTACCATGCAGATACTCAATCCCGGCATAGATGTCTTCAGTGTTCTCTCTGAAGATATGCATGTTAACGAGTTCAGGTTTTTTTACAGGACTGGGAACGCCTCTGAAGTATCTGACAGGACGGTAGCATGTATAAAGATCAAGCTCCTGACGGAGGGCAACATTTAAAGATCTCATTCCCTCACCGACTGGTGTTGTCAGAGGTCCTTTTATCCCTGCAAGATGATCACGGAAAATATCGAGTGTCTCCTGAGGTAACCAGTTTCCGGTTTTGTTATAAGCTTTTTCTCCTGCCAATACCTCCCTCCAGATTATCCTTTTCTTATTTCCGTAAGCTTTTTCGACGGCAGTATCGAATATTCTCACAGATGCCTTCCATATATCAGGACCGGTTCCGTCACCAATTATGTAAGGAATCACCGGAAATTCAGGAACAATAAGCTTCCCGTCTTTAAACCTTATTTTTTCCCCATTTGTCATATCTCGTCCTTCTAATTCTCTCATTTACTCACTACTCACCTCTCACCTCTTACCTCTCACCGCTCACCTCTCACCGCTCACCTCGTTACCCTCTTCGCCTGATCAGGTTCAGAGCACTTCCTGCCTTAAACCAGTCAATCTGTGACTCATTATACGAATGATTTGTAAAGATTGTGTCCCATGTTCCGTCTTTATGATGAAGGATCACGGTTACGGGTTTACCGGGAGAAAAATCTCTAAGTCCCGTAATATCGATTTTATCAGTTTCTCTTATTTTATAATAGTCATCCTTATCAGAAAAGGTAAGGGCAAGGATTCCCTGTTTTTTAAGGTTCGATTCATGTATCCGTGCGAAGGATTTAACGATAATGGCCTTAACATTCAGGAACCGGGGTTCCATTGCTGCATGTTCACGGGACGATCCTTCGCCAAAGTTTTCCTCACCTGCGACAACTGATCCTATACTTCTTCTTTTATAAGCTGATGCAACTGACGGTACTGATTCATATTTCCCGTTCATCTGGTTCAGGATGTAATCCTGATTATCATTGAAAGCATTAATGGCGCCGATCATATAATTATTGGAAATATTTTCCAGGTGTCCGCGATATTTCAGCCACTTACCTGCCGGTGAGATATGGTCGGTTGTACATTTCCCTTTTGCCTTAATCAGCAGATACAGACCCGCCATGTCTCTTCCGTCCCAGGGTTTGAATGGGATCAATTGTTGAAGCCTCTCCGATCTGGGATTTATAATGATTCTTGTTTCAGATTTTTTTCTTGAAAGTTTTTTTTGTTCGGAATCACTCCTGTTAAATCCGTCCGTAGGCAGATGGTGGCCTCTTGGTTCCGGAAGATTGACGGGTCTTCCTTCCGAATTAATCAGGGAATCTGTAAGGGGATTGAAAGTGAGTTTCCCTGCTATAGCCAATGCCGTTACAATTTCAGGTGAAGCCACAAAGGCGTATGTATTCGGGTTGCCATCTGCGCGTTTTGCAAAGTTGCGGTTGAAGGAATGTATAATTGTATTGACCGCATTATTTTCTGAACCCTCCCTGTCCCACTGGCCGATGCAGGGTCCGCATGCATTTGCATATATTTCTCCTCCGACTTCTCTGAACAGGTCAAGGAAGCCATCTCTTTCTGATATTTCCCGTATCAGTTCTGATCCCGGGGTTATTTTAATTTCAGCTTTTGCAAACAGTTTTTCTCTCAGGGCATTTTTTACCACTGATGCCGCCCTTGAAATATCTTCATATGATGAATTTGTGCAGGATCCTATTAATCCGGCAGATATATCCACCGGCCATTTGTTTTGTTCAGCGGCCTCTTTCATCATCGATAGCGGAGTGGCAAGGTCGGGTGTAAATGGTCCGTTTATATAGGGTTCCAGTTCAGAAAGGTCAATTTGGAGATAATTATCAAAATACTTCTGAGGGTCATTATAAATTTCAGGATCACCTGTCAGGTCGTTTTTTACCGATGATGCCATATCGGCAATTTTCTTTCTGCCGGTTGCGGTAAGGTATTCCGCCATAGGCTGATCGAATCCAAAAACTGAACAAGTTGCGCCGGTCTCTGCACCCATGTTACAGATTGTCGCTTTCCCTGTCGCAGAAATTGATTCTGCACCATCACCGAAATATTCTATCACTGATCCTGTTCCCCCTTTTACTGAAAGCATACCTGTGATTTTCAGGATAACATCTTTTGGTGATACCCATCCGCTCAGTTTTCCTGTAAGATTTATACCGATTATCTTGGGGAATTTAAGTTCCCAGGGAAGCCCGGCCATCACATCCACTGCATCAGCTCCGCCAACACCTGTGGCTATCATTCCAAGGCCTCCCGCAGTTGGTGTGTGAGAATCTGTCCCCACAATTAAACCGCCGGGATATGCATAATTTTCCAGTATGATCTGATGAATAATTCCTGATCCCGGTTCCCAGAAATCAATATCATATACTGAAGATGCCGAGCGGAGGAAATCGTATACTTCTTTATTGGTTTCAAGAGCGTTAATAAGATCACTATCGGCTCCGTTGGATGCAGTGATAAGGTGATCGCAATGTATTGATGCGGGAACATAGGTATTGATTCTTCCTGCCATCATGAACTGGAGCATTGCCATTTGTGCGGTGGCATCCTGCATAGCTACCCTTCCGGGCTGGAATTCGGCATAATCTATTCCCCTGATATGGACAGATATTTTATTCCGGCTGAAGAGGTGACTGTACAAAACTTTTTCAGTAAGTGTTAACGGTCTCTTTAGTACCTCCCTGACCGCTTGTATCCTTCCAGGCAGATCATCGTAATGCTTTTTTATCCTATCAAAATCAGGATTCATAATCATATTATTTTTGTGTTTTTAAAAGGTCACGGTCTGACCTGTCCATCTCCTTCTATTATCCATTTATAAGTTGTTAGTGCTTCAAGAGCCATCGGGCCTCTTGCATGCATTTTCTGGGTTGAAATTCCGATCTCGGCACCAAGTCCGAATTCCGCTCCGTCGGTAAATGCTGTCGAAGTATTAATGTAAACCGCCGAAGCATCCGTCATTTTACAAAAAATATCCTGTCTTTCCCGGTTATCCGAAATAATTGCTTCACTGTGCCTGGAGCTGTACTTCGCTATATGTTCAAGTGCCTCATCAAACCCGGGAACGGTCTTTACAGCCATTTTATAATCAAGAAATTCAGTTCCGAAAGAACTTTCTGAAGCTTTTTCGAGAAGGTTACGGGGATATTTTCCGGTCAGGGAATCGTAAGCTTTTTCATCGGCATAAATTATCACATTTGAAGCCTCGCAAAGGCTGACAAGATATCCGAGATCATCCAGCCGGCTCTCATGAATTACCAGACAGTCGAGTGCATTACAGACACTGACCCTTCTTGTCTTTGCATTGTTAATTACGGTACGACCCATTTCAATATCTCCGTATTCATCAAAATAAGTATGGCAGATCCCGGCGCCGGTCTCAATCACGGGGACAGTTGAATTGCGGCGGACATAATCGATAAGATTCTGGCTTCCCCGGGGAATTATCAGATCGACAAATCCGGTTGCATTAAGAAGCTGGGAGGTCTCTTCCCTTCCCGGAGGCAGAAGTGTTATAATATCCCGTGGAATGTGGAATTCATCGAGGGTATCCCTGATTATCCCGACTATTACACTGTTTGAGTTGATTGCATCGCTTCCTCCTTTAAGAATACATGCATTTCCCGATTTCAGACAAAGTGAGAAAACATCAAATGTGACATTCGGCCTGGCCTCATAGATTATTCCAATTAAACCAAACGGGAAACTTACCTTTTTAATCCTCAATCCATCAGATTTTCTGTAATCATAAGTGATTTTTCCCAGGGGAGAATCCAATCCTGCAACATTCCGTATATCAGCTGCAATATTTTTGATTTTTGAAGGAGTAAGCATCAATCTGTCGTACTTTGGATCAGTCTTATCCATCAGAGCAAGATCTTTCTCATTCTCTGAAATGATAAGAGGGATATTCTCTTCAGCCTTATCTGCCAGCAGCAAAAGCATACGGTTTATTGTCTTAACGGCTGTATTGTTAAGCAGGCGGCTTGCTTTGAGTGCTGATTGAAATATCGGAGTACAGTCCATTTTCAAGAGATCATTTATTTTCAACATGATACACGTTACCCTTTCTCATTTATCAACAAGTAATCATAGTGAACCAGGGGTTTTTTCCTCTTTTCACCAAGATAGAATTCGGCTTTCTCGGAATCATATTGTGATTTACCGAGACCTATCTGCTTTCCTTTCTCATCAAAAATTCTTATGATATCACCTTTTTTAAAGAATCCTTCAACCTTTGATACTCCTATCATAAGCAGACTTGTGGCTTTATTTCCGAGTAATGCTTCTTTTGCCCCTTTATTAATATATACAATGCCCCTGGCGAATGTATCGGAATGTGACAGCCATTTTTTTACACCGGTTTTCTTTTTTTCGGATGCAACAAATCTTGTACACGGTACATCTTTTTCACGGATGATATCAGTTATAATTGAATCGCGTGTTCCGTTTGCAATGTAAACATCGAT
>DNOQ01000530.1:12520-12765 GCA_003501665.1 Bacteroidales bacterium
CCTGAACAGATGCCATCCACATTTGAAAGGATTATCAATGAACCGCAATCCATCATTGAAGAGATCATTCCCGATAATTCATCGTTATCGGTGAACATAAGTTCTGTGATGGAAATAGTATCATTTTCATTAACAACCGGTAATACTTTGTTATCAAGCATGGCAGAGACACAGTTCTTCATATTCAGGTAATGCACTCTGTCCCTGAAACTATCTTTTGTTGCAAGAAGCTGACCTGCCTGGAT
>DNOQ01000530.1:12873-15999 GCA_003501665.1 Bacteroidales bacterium
TCTTTGCTATAACATTACTTCCTATCTTTATAGCGACCCTGCTGAATTTTAAATTTACGTTTTTCAAATTATAAAAAATAAAGCCTGAATTTAAATAAAATGCTGCAAAATTAACAGTAATTATTAGTAATTTACAGAAAGATCTTATTTTTTAAATATATTTAAAACACATAATATGATCTCGAATATTATTCAATAAATTACAANNTCATGATACGTACCTTCACATTTCTGGCAGCAGTATTACTGCTGGGAGGTTGTTCCGGCAGGCAGTTTGATGAAACAGAGCAAGCTGAATATGAAGACCTGAAAGAGGGATTTATGAATCCTCCCTCAGGCACACGGCCGAAAGTATACTGGTGGTGGCTCAACGGCAATACCAATACCGCAAGATTAATTGCTGAAATGAGGGAAATGAAAAATGCAGGAATTTCCGGATTCGATATTTTTGAGATAGGAGTGCCAAAACAGGATATCATGGTTGAACCCGGCCCCGCATTTCTCAGTGATGAATCATTGCTTTCAATTAAAACCGTAATTGAGGAGGCAGGAAGACTTGGAATGGAAGCAGGTCTGAATATGGCAAGCAGCTGGAATGCGGGAGGGAGCTGGATCAGACCGGAAAATGCTTCAAAGTCGTTGTATTTTTCGAAAACGGAATATGGAGGGGAAGCCGGCAGGATAAAGCTTATGTTCCCATTAATTTCGGAGAAAGATAGCCGCGGCAGGATACGGATGATCACATATACACAGGATGGTAAACCTTCCTGGTATAACGAAATAGCCGTTTTAGCAGTACCGTCGGATTATCCGGCCGGGCAGACTGATACCGGGAAAATAGTAAATATTTCATCCCGTTTTGATCCGGTTACCGAAGAGCTGGACTGGCAATCACCCGGAGGAAAGTGGAATATTTACAGATTTGTTTGTTCAAATTCAGGTGAACAGCTCATGCTGCCTGGTAAGAATTCGGCAGGACCAATTATTGATCACTTTGATTCAACGGCAACAGAGGTTCATTTTAATTATATTATTGACAGGATCAGATCAGTCATCCCCGATATACGGAATTCTGCGCTGAAGAGCCTTTATCTTGCGAGCTATGAAGCCACCGCTTCAGCCTGGACTCCTTCACTACCTGTGGAATTCAGAAAGATAAATGGTTATGACCTGTATAAGTTCCTTCCGCTTTTCGCTGAACCTGAATTATTTACAGAAGATATCAGAAGGAAATTCAAGGCCGATTTCAGAAGGAGCCTGTCAGAATTGATGATAAATAATTTTTATAAGAAAGCACGTAAGATTGCCAACAGTCACGGACTTAAGATCAATAGTGAAGCTGGCGGTCCGGGGTTTCCCCTGCATAATGTTCCCGTGGAGCCTCTGAAATCGCTGGGTGCGCTCGATCTGCCGAGAGGAGAATTCTGGATAAACCATAACCGGCTTAATGATAAAGGTATAGATATTCTGAGAGTTGTTAAGGAAGTCTCGGCTGCCTCTCATATCTATCAGAGAGGTATTGTTGAAGAGGAATCTTTTACAACTTTTCAGCACTGGCAGGAAGCCCCGGTTGACATGAAACCTTTCGGTGACCGTGCATTCTGTGAAGGCATGAACAGGGTTGTTGTTCATGGATTCAGTCATAATCCTCCCGGCACAGGTAATCCCGGATATGTTTATCATGCACCGACACATTTTAATGATAAAAGAGTGTGGTGGCCAATGGTCAGACCTTTTAATGAATACCTGGCAAGAATTTCATGGATAGCACAGGAAACGGAATTCCAGGCCGATGTCCTTTATTATTACGGTGATGCAATCCCAAATTACACCGGTCATAAGAACAGCAGGTTCATGGTCGGCCCCGGATATGACTATGAGGTTATAAATACGGAAATATTGCTCAGGCTCGAAACGGAAAACCGGGAACTTATCCTGCAGGGAGGTTCACGGTTTAAGCTCCTCTACCTTGAGGATGAGGGTGAAATTAGCGCGGCGGTTCTGATGAAACTTAAGGAATTAGCCAGCCAGGGAGCATTAATTCTGGGCGGAAAACCTTTAAAGGTAACCAGGGCAGAAAATTTAAGAGATACATCTTATTATCTGGATCTGATCGAAAAAATCTGGACTGAAATGGATGATATCCGGGTTGATACTGAGATGCCAAAATCAAAGATCATTTCCGGGATATCGCCATTCCGGGCGCTTCAAAAGAATAGCATCGGTCCGGATTTTAAATATTTTGATCATGATTTGTTCCTCCTCGATTACATTCATTATTCAGANNCGGATTACATGAATATGCCTCTCAGCTTTCCTCCATATGGATCATATTTCGTTGTATTCCGGGAAGGTGAACCGGCGAAACATTACAATGCGATATTCAGCAGTGATACCAATCCTCCCGCTGTCAATTACTGCAACAGCCGGCTGTCAATACTTGATAATGGTACATTTATCATCGCGTCGGAAGGCGGAAACAGGAAAATCAATAACAGCATTAAGGTTCAGTCTCTCGATGGAGCCTGGGAGCTTTTCTTTAAAGAAGGACAGGGTGCTCCCTCCAGAATTATTTTTCCTGAGCTTATCTCCTGGACAGATCATGATAATGAGGCGATAAAGTACTTCTCTGGAATTGTAAAATATCAGAAAACATTTCAGTATGATATAAATTCAATATACGGTGAAGGATGGAAGGTATTTCTTGATCTCGGAAATCTTTCGAAAATCGCGGATGTCAGTCTTAATAACAAACCCCTTGGAGTCACCTGGACCAGGCCATTCAGGTTTGACGTAACAGACATCCTTAAGAATGGCGACAACATCCTTACTGTTGAAATAGCTAATACATGGTCAAACCGGCTTACGGGAGACGCACTTACCGGAAAGAAGCACACCAACACGAATATCAGAACTACAAATATACCGGGACTCAACAAGATACAGGTTCCCTGGGCTAAAGTGCCGCTGATCAGATCGGGATTATTCGGACCTGTTACGTTAATGATGGTACGTGAGATTGAAGCACCTTATTAGTAGGTAGATTTAGGGTGAGGGTGAGGTTACCTTTTGTCGCTGCCAACTGCCAACTGCCAACTGCCGACTGAGCAATGACCATAGGTGAGG
>DNOQ01000530.1:16073-20439 GCA_003501665.1 Bacteroidales bacterium
ATGGCCCGGGGAAAATATTTAGAAGTCCTGTTTAACTTATTTCTTATTGCTTTTTTATCAAATTCGTGTGAATATGGACCTCATAAAGTATTTTACCCTGACGTAGATGAGGATGTTCCTCCGCCTGAAGTACAGGTTGTTGAAATGTTCATGGAGTCAGATACGCTCTTTCTATATTCTGATAAGGAAATCCGATTTAAATTTGTGAGCACTGACCAGGAAATCAAAGCGGTCCGGTTTGTAATCGATGGCTTTGAAAAATACATTGTAAGTTCAAATACAGGAATTTTTACACTTGTATATAACAGCCTGACTTATGGGATTCATACTTTGAACCTGGAGGTATATACGGCTAAAGGGAGTGGTAGTATAGCAGAACAACTTGGTTTGGAAGGATATGTTTTTACGAAAACATGGGTGCTTGATGTTGTTGATTACATGGGTAATATTAATAACACCATAACCTCAACTGGCAAAAACGGATTATTAAATCTTACTTGGGATCATTACAGAGGTTCTGACTTCAGGGAATATATACTTAACAAATCAGGTTATACAACAGAAATAATTAAACTTTCATCAAATCACTATATTGACAGCTCTTACGTAGGAGAATTTGCAATATATGATGTTAAAGTAAGTACTGAAAACGGATTGCTTTTACCGTGGGGTAACCTGCTCCTTGGAGGGGATTTACCCGGATTGTACTTCAGAGTATCGGATAACAACCTTTATACGGTAAAATGGGGAAGAAGTAAATATTTTGGTGCAATAGATACATTCAAGTTGTATATTAGTAATGATTTTCGTTCATCATACAGTACTTATTATACGACCGGCAATCCTGAAGATACAGTTTGTAATATTTCATCGGCATATTTTGGTGACATTATAAGCTTAAAAATCAGGGTTATACCAAAAAAGAGCCTCCAGTATAATCCTGCAAATTATTATCTTTTTGAGTCATACCTTAGTGACATAAGACCCGGATTTCAGTTCAGTATGGTTAACGGGCAGGTCATTCAGGATATCAGACAGGTAAGTAAGGATGAATTTATATGTATCGCCGGATATAATAATCTTATCAGGTACTCTGTTTCTCAGAGACGCATTTCCGAACATTATTATTTTACCGGATGTATAATCAATGATTTCTTTAGTTTGTCAGCTTCTGCTTCCGGCAGGTTTTTAACAATTTATGGAAATTGCAACAAAGATATTATGCTTGCAAACTCCGGTAATTTCAAAAACAATAATATGCGCGATCTGAAATCTCTTATCGGCGATTTTTATCTGCCTTATATTCCCGTATCGGACAGTGGGACCGTACTTGTGGATAGCATTAACAGAGGATTCTTTTTATATGATTATTCCGCAGGTTCGGTTCTGACTTATTATAAAAAAGAAAATTTCAAGGCAAGCGGACTGGCAATATCTGCGAATGGTAAATATAGTATTTTGAAGGATGATTCATTACGTCTGGTTCAATATTCCAATTCGCAATTCATCAATAAGCGGAGTTTTTCAAAAGATTCTCCTCCGGCCTTTTTTGAATTTCACGGAGAATATCCTGACTGGCTGGTAATATGGGAAGAGAATGAATTTGCTGTAAAGCAATGCGCAGATTTTTCTGATGTTTATGTATTCGGACTTACTGATACAAGAATTCTGGATATCGATTATTTTAATAACAGAATGCTTACCTGGTCGGCTGGTCACTTATTTGTTCGTAGTTTGAATGACGGGACTTTAATAAATGATATTCCGCTGATTATTGATCCTACATCCGATGGGAAGGCATGTTATATTGTCAATAATGCGATCGTAAGTCTTAACGGTGTTTTATACTTTATTGAAGAGTAAATGGAATGAAGCAAATATATTACACACTCTTATTGGGATTGATCTTACCTCTTAATGGCAATTCACAACAATTTGAAACCGGGATAGAGTCAGGTGTGGGTAGTTTTATAATGGAAGAATTGAAAGAATTTAATGATGTAGTGACATATACCATACCTTTCAACACCAAAATTGTGGAAGATTTTCCGATGTATTTTTTTTATCGGCCCTATATTTATCTTAAGATTAAGAATATAAGCTTTGGGCCGATTTATACATTTCAGTCAACCGGTTCAAGGATCTCAGCTAAGGACTATTCAGGTGAATACCGGTTCGACATGATCATAAATTCACATTCTCCCGGCATTGGCAGTGAAGTAAGCTTAATTAAACTGCACAACATTAAATTCTCGGTTTCTTCAGCGGTTGCAGTAATGTTCTCTAATCTGAGAATTAAAGAATATATGGAAGTCCTGGAAGATGTAATGGTAAAGGAAGCTTATGATTTCCGATCAGTTAATATGTTTTTTGAACCGGGTGTTAAATTCAGTTACCCGGTTCAATTTCTGAATATTGGAATAAATGCCGGTTATCTTTTTCAGATCGGAAATAAGTCATTTTATTCCGTCGATAATAAGGAGGCAGGGTTAATAAATCCCGAAAGCGGGGAGCCGGTCAAACCCGGATGGAGTGGTTTCAGGGCAGGATTGTCAGTTTCTTTTTGTTTTCCCCATTCTCAAAAAGTGCCGGTAAATTATTAGATTTACATAATTGTAGTCTTTTAATTCTGAAGTTTATATACTAAAATGCACAGGAGAGCTTTTTTATCCGGGGCTGCATTATTTTCAACCGCTTGCCTTTTTACAGGCAGAGTACCTGAATTTGCTTTAATACAGGCAGGTAGTTCAAAACATGAATCCGTGCCTGATCTTTATGCGATGTTTAAGAATCCGGCACTGAATTATCATCCATTCGTCCGCTGGTGGTGGACCGGCAACAAGGTTGAAGCCGGTGAACTTATCCGGGAACTCAGGTTATTAAAAGATGCAGGGATAGGAGGTGTTGAAATTAATCCCATAGAATTCCCGTCGAGATTTGAAGGCGATGATCTTGGCAGGCCTTCACTGGAGTGGCTCAGCGATGAATGGATCGGAATGCTAAGGATAGTTTTTGAAGAAGCAAGATCACTCGGAATGACATGCGATCTTATTGTTGGTTCCGGTTGGCCTTTCGGAGCTGAATATCTGGAAGGAGAGGAACGGAGCCAGATCACGGTCATTGCAGTTAAGAAACTTACAGGACCTCTCGATTACGAAATCTCAGAATTTGAGATCTTTAAAGAAGCTGACCCTGCAGTCAGCTCACCTTTCCCGGGAAGGACAATGGATCTTTTATCACTCTATCTTGTCCCCGATCCGCTTGACAGTATAGATAAGGTTATCGATCTTACAGAAAAAAAAGTCAACGGTTCTTTCAGGATTTCAGTTCCCCGAGGAAAACATGCCCTGTATGGACTGGTCAAGATCCATGGCTTCATGGAGGTGATTAACGGAGCTCCCGGGGCTACGGGACCGGTATTGAATCACTACGATCAGAAAGCAGTAAGAAAGTATCTGAAAAATATGTCGGATACCATTGAAAATAGAACAGGCCCTCTTTCAGGTCATATCCGGGCCCTGTTCACCGACAGCATGGAACTGGAAGGAGCCAACTGGTCCTCAGATATGATGGATGAATTCAGGAAAAGGAGGGGATATGATATATTCCCATACCTTCCGTTTATCCTTTTCAAAACCGGGGCAATGGGGAATGTCACTGATTTCAGCTACGGAGTGCCAATGTCGTCTCAGATGGAAAATATGATCCGGAGAATGAGATATGATTTTGAGATAACCAAAGCAGAGCTTCTGGAAGAACGGTTCATAAATACATTTACTGAGTGGTGCAGGGAGCTGAATATAAAATCCAGGGCTCAGGCTTATGGGCGGAGCTTTTTTCCTCTGGAGAGCAGTTTTCATTATGATATACCGGAGTGCGAATCATGGACAATGAACTGGCTGAAGCATAAAGTTGGTGAAGAAATGCCCGAGGAGGATTACCGTCGTGGCAGAGCATATACGATGGTTAATAAATATGTTTCCTCAGCAGCTAATCTTACAGGCAAGCGGCTGGTAAGCTGTGAGGAGATGACAGATACATATACAGTTTTCAATACTTCTCTTGAGAATCTGAAGATCGGCGGAGATCAGAGCGCTATAACCGGTGTGACACATTCAGTTTTCCATGGATTCAATTATTCTCCCCCCGAAGCACCTTATCCCGGTTGGATACGGTATGGCGCATATTACAATGAGAAGAATACATGGTGGCCATGGTTCCATTTGTATAATGAATACAAAGGCCGTATGTCAGCCCTGCTTCAGAATGTGACCATGTACACGGATATTGCAATCCTTCCACCCAATGATGACATGTGGAGCCTGATCGGGTCACAGATGGAACCCTTCCCCTCAATAACCCATAT
>DNOQ01000093.1:0-5230 GCA_003501665.1 Bacteroidales bacterium
TCACCACTCACCGCTCACCACTCACTACTCACAACTCACAACTCAACTGCTCTGCGCTATCAGCCGCTATATCTCAGCCATTTCCAGAGTTCTTTCCAGGAGCTTTTCTTTCCGTACATCAGGATCCCGGTGCGGTAGACTTTACCTGCCATCCAGACAAATGAAATGAAGGTAATTATCATTAATAGCATTGACACCATAATCTGCCATGCCGGCACTCCGAACGGGATCCTTGCAATCATAACAATGGGAGAGGTGAACGGGATTATTGAAAACCAGAATGCAATTGAGCTTTCCGGATTCTGCATTGTACCCATTGCCACCAGGAGTGCAAGTATAATTGGTATTGTTACAGGTAACATAAATTGCTGGGTTTCGGTCTCATTGTCAACAGCCGATCCTATGGCTGCGAATACTGCCGCGTATAAAAGATAACCTGTTATGAAGTAAAATATGAATGATAAAATAATCAATGGCCAGTTCTGGTTCATGGCGCTGTCAAAGATTTTTGAGAACTCTGCAAGCTCAGGAGATATCTGGGCACTCTGGCCGGCTGTTACGGGTTGCTGACCGGGAGCCATTACATCGCGTGATACGCTTTCCGTAATCTCCTGTATATTGGTTTTATTAAGTACAGTCGACTTTACAATTGCTACTGCCCCGATGGTGAGAAGGATCCAGATGAGAAATTGTGTCAGTCCGACCAGGGCTATACCGGTAATCTTACCCATCATAAGCTCTGCAGGCTTAACCGAGGATACGAGTACCTCTACAACACGGTTGGTCTTTTCTTCGATCACACCCCTCATGACCTGTGAGCCGAAAATAAAGACAAGCATATACATAAGAAGGCCTCCTATATATGCCAGTGCCATTGCTATTCCTGTGCTTGTCTGGGTTGTCTTACCTTTTTCATCAACAAGCTTTGTGGATACTGATACATTTGTGCGGATCTGTGTAAGGATTGAATCGAGGTTCTGAATATTATATGTAAGAAGTTTTTGTTTTTCAATCTCTTTCTTCATGGAGCCGGATATATGGTCAAGCAGACCTATGTCCGGTTGTTTTTTTGAGTAGAGGATCGGATTGTTAAGGGCATCGGGTGAAAGGTAGAGTACTCCGAAATAGCCTGCTTCATGAAATGATGGTATCAGATCATTGATGTTTGCACCATCCAGGTAAATGAACTTTTCATGTTTTGTGTCAGGGATAATATTCCTGAATATTTCCGTTCTATCTTCGATAACAGCTATTTTCTTGAAATCCTTATCTCCCGAAAGCATTATAAGAGGGACCAGTATAACAAATCCTGCCATAAGCAAAGGTGCAAGAATTGTCATGATGATGAAAGATTTTTTTCTGACTCTGGTGAGATATTCTCTTTTGATTATTATGGCGATTTTATTCATGTTATTATTTATTTGAGGAGTGTTCACTTTTCGGCATTACGTGATTCGACAACCCTGATGAATATTTCATTCATTGACGGAAGTGCAGGGTTGAATGAAATAAGGGTTCCCCTGCTCATCACGCTGCTCAATATTTCATTGGCTGATACATTCCTGGATGCAGTTTTAAGTCTTATACTGCTTTTGTCATTTTCATACTGCCGGCTGATGATTTTGAATTGTCCGTTCTCCTCAACCGAGACGTTGCCGCTGAAAACAAGATCATATTCATTGGCGGCCCACTGGCTGCGGATTTCATTAACATTTCCTTCAAGGATCGTTTTTGCTTTGTTTATGAGGGTTATTCTGTCGCACAGCTCTTCGACTGATCCCATATTATGGGTTGAAAATATGATAGTTGCTCCTCTCTCCCTGAGAAAAAGTATTTCATTTTTAATAATATTGGCATTTACCGGATCAAATCCGGTAAACGGTTCATCAAAGATTATCAGTCTTGGTTCATGAAGAACTGTTGTAATGAACTGAACTTTCTGCTGCATTCCTTTGGAGAGCTCTTCAACTTTCTTTCCCCACCAGTCAACAATATCCAGTTTCCGGAACCAGTATTTAAGTCTGTTCATTGCTTCGGTCTTTGAGAGGCCTTTGAGCTGAGCGAAATATAAAGCCTGTTCTCCGACTTTCATTTTTTTATAAAGTCCTCTTTCCTCCGGTAGATAGCCTATGTTTCTAACATCTTCGGGAGTAAGCTTTTTGCCGTTCAGGAAGAGTTCACCCGAATCGGGCCCGGTAATCTGGTTGATTATCCTCAGGAGGGTGGTTTTCCCGGCACCATTAGGCCCCAGGAGGCCGTATATGCACTTCCCGGGTACTGAAATACTTACCTTGTCGAGAGCAGTAAGATTCCCAAACTGTTTCGTGATGTTTGTTGCTTCAAATAATGGCATAAAGAAAGTGTATTACAATTTCAATGAGATGTAAATATAAATAATCTCTGTGGAACTTCGCTGCTTGTCGCCGGAACTCAGTATTTGTTCCTGGTTTTTTAAATCACACAGGTATGAAGGGTAAAGAATTTCACAAAGATTTGATTCGGAGGATTATTAATCGAAATACCCTCTCATTCTTTCGAAGAATCCTTTATCGTTTTTATCAGGCCGGGGTATAAATGAACCTGATTCTTTAAGTTTTTCAATGATCCTGGATTCTTCTTTGGTCATATTCTTTGGAATCCATACGTTAACATTTACGAGTATATCTCCGCGTCCATAACCGTTCACTTCCGGCAAACCTTTACCTCGTAGCCGGAGGATTTTACCGGGTTGGGTTCCGGGCTCGATTTTTATTTTGACATTATTTTCAACAGTAGGGATTTCGACGTATGTTCCGAGAATAGCATCGGGTATGCTGATAAAAAGATTATAGATCAGATCATTTCCTTCCCTTATCAGTTCAGGATGTTCTTCTTCTTCGATAACCACCAGAAGATCGCCGTTTACACCTCCCCGCCGGGCGGCATTTCCTTTTCCCGAGAGGGTCATTTGCATCCCCTTGCCCACACCGGCGGGAATATTGATTTTTATAATTTCTTCTTTCTGTACAATTCCCTCTCCATAACATTGAGCGCACTTCCGGGTTATGGTTTTCCCCTCACCCCCGCAGGAGGGGCAGATCGAAGAGGTCTGCATCTGTCCCAGTAATGTGTTTGTGACTCTTGTTACCTGTCCGGTACCATGACAGGTCGGGCAGTTAGAAATGCTGTTTGAGTCAGCTGCACCTGTTCCTCCGCAGGCAGTGCAGGTATCATATTTTTTTACCTTTATTTTCTTTTCGGCACCCCCGGATATTTCATTCAGATTAAGTTTAACCTTAACCCTCAGATTGGTTCCCTTATTCACTCTCCTGCTTCTTCGTCCCGATGTAAAGCCGCCGAACCCTCCGAAAGCATCTCCAAATATATCCCCGAATGAGGCAAATATATCTTCGACAGTCATTCCGCTGCCTCCGAAACCACCGCTGCTGCCACTCATTCCCGCATGTCCGAACCTGTCGTAGCGGGATCTTTTTTCATCATTTGAAAGAACTTCGTAGGCTTCAGCTGCTTCCTTGAAGCGCTCCTCAGCTTTTTTATCACCGGGATTTTTGTCGGGATGATATTTCAAAGCCTGTTTCCTGTAGGCTTTCTTTATTTCTTCCTTAGAGGCATTCTTTGAAACTCCAAGTACTTCATAATAATCTCTTTTCTCCATTCCTCGCTGGTTTCCTGCAACTTTATCCTATAACAAATTGAGAATAAAAAAATTATTCCCCCACAACTACTTTTGAGTGTCTTATCACCCTGTCATGAAGATAATATCCTTTCTGAACCACCTCAACAACTTTACCTTTTTTACTCTCATCTTCAACCTGCATATTAGCCACCGCATCGTGGAGATCGAAATTGAACTGGCAGTTCAGAGCCTCAACTTCAGAAACGCCGTTCTGTTTGAAAAAGTCAAGGAATTTTGTGTGTATCAGAACTATTCCTTCCTTTACAGCCGTGCACTCTTTTGCATCTTCAATATTTATTAATGCTCTTTCAAAATCATCCATGAAAGGAAGGATCTGAATTAATATATTTTCAGTGGCAAATTTTGTAAGCTCCATCTTTTCCCGGAGGGTCCTTTTCCTGTAATTATCAAATTCTGCAGACAGGCGAATATATCTATCCTGCATTTCTGCCAGTTTTTCTTCAATTGTCTTTTCAGGAGGACCAACTTTGTCAGCAGCCTGACGATCCTGTTCTCCGGCCTCAGTAGTCTGTTCTTCGTTATCTGTTTGCGGAGGCACTTCCTTCCCGGGTTGGTCAGAGAGCTCTTCTGTTTTGCTAACTTCCTTAATATCAGTAGATCTGTCATCCTGTCTCCCTGCAGTTTCCTCTTTTGAAGGGCTTTTCTTTTTGATCATCACTATAATTTTTGGATTTTAGTAAAAGACTATATCAAATAATCTGCCACGAGACTTGGCGTTGACAAATTGGCAGAAGGGTGCAGATGACCTGAAGGGCTTCATTTTTAGAGCCATGAGGGGTTATCTCACTTTTAAGGGATAGGCATCCCTTAACAATAAAAGTACCCATTAATGCCGGTTGTGTACCTTTTTCCTGATGAATTGTTTGTTCTGCTGTTTACCATGAGATTTGCCCTGCTGTTGTTTTTTCCTGGGCTGGGGCAGAAGTTCTTTTACTTCAAGTATTTTGACGCCTTCAGTAATTTTTAATCGTCCGCCAGACAACATTTTCAGATCTCCGATAATAACCTCATCGGCAACCTGACTTCTGTTCCAGGTTATATATGCCTTCTTCATCTGGTTAACGATAAGTGTTGTAAGGTATTCTTTCTCACCTCCCTCTTCCAGTTCGCAGGCCGCATCAATCATCAATTCGATGATTCGCCCGTAATGAAGATATCTTATGTCTCCCTGTTTGTATGGGATCTGTTTTGGTTTCTCAATCAGTTTTTCCCTTTCGGGAGTGGGATAGGGAGAATCAATATCCAGGTCAAAATTTGCTATGAGGGCCAGATGGTCCCAAAGCTTATGTTTGAAATCTCCTTCATCACGCAGATGAGGATTAAGGTTCCCCATTATCTGAATTATTGTTCTGGCAGCCCGGTTCCTTTCACCCCTGTCTTCAATGGTTTTAATATGGTCAACCATTTTCTGAACGTTCCTGCCATATTCCGGCAGTGCCATCCTTTTACGCTGAGTATTATAATCGTATCCCATCAGACTTAATCTATTTATCGCAAAGCTAATAATTTAATGCGAATTTGCTTCGATTTTTC
>DNOQ01000093.1:5369-7807 GCA_003501665.1 Bacteroidales bacterium
TCACAGGGGCCGAAAACAAATATCAGGAAAAGTATCCATGGAGTTGTCTTAACTACATCTTTATCATGTATATGTAAATGTTCTTTGTGGTGATCATGTTCGTGTGAGTGCTGCTCACCGCCTGTATGAAAATGGGAGTGACTGTGCTTTTGGTTTCTTATCAGGTTCCGGATACTTATTATCATATAAACAAGACCAAATGCGATAAAGAGCCATGCAGCCAGATTGCCCCGGAATGATTCCGTATCAACAAGCCTGTTCAGTGATATTCCGGCTGCGATTCCCACGAGACCAAGAGCCACGGATCCTAAAACATGTCCGAGTCCGCAGATGAATGTTATCATCATGGTTTTCCCGAGTTTCCACTTTTTAGCCTCACTGAGTACGATGAATGGCAGATAGTGATCGGGTCCGAACAAAGTGTGAAAAAATCCGATCGAAACGGCAGTGACAGAAAGTATGGCTATCGAGTCATTCATGTTGCTGTGTTAAATTGGTTATTTCTGCTCATATTCTGCAAATATCTGTAAAAACATGAATTTTCCAACATCCTGCAATACATTATTATCTGTTTCAGATTTCAGGTCCCGGGTTCCGGGGTCCGGGTTTCAAAATCAAAAAAATACTCGATAAATCCTTCGTTTTGTTTGTAGAGAAATGATCTTGAGTTATTTATGAATTTCATCATCCGGAGGTAATCATTCTGATCGGGGAAAAATTCCGGTTTGTTTTCAAATTCACTGCATGGAAGGATATAGAATTTTCTTATGCCATTTTCAATTGGTGTATAAACCCAGGTAAGGTAATAGCCGGCATCAGATATCACAATTGAAGTGTCATTTTTTGTGATCTCTATTTTTACCATTGAACCTCCGTCGGTTTTTGCATTTCTCTGGTTTGAAACAAAATTCCCGAGCGAATAAGCAATTGCCTTTTTTTTTAAGACCGGGTTGTCCTTTTGCCAGACCATTCTCTGAATTACATGAGGATGCGATCCTGTAATGATATCCACACCTTTATAAAAGAAATAATTCGCAAGATACGTCTGATCTTCCGATGGTACAGTATCATATTCGGTTCCCCAGTGGAGTGCCAGGATCAGCAGGTCGGGATTTAATGCTCTTGCTTTTTCAATATCTGCTGTGATCCTGTCTTTTTCGAGCATATTGACAATTACCGGAGGGGGGACAGGTATGCCGTTTGTTCCATAAGTATAATTCAGAAATGCCGCGGAAATTCCGTTCTTTAAAAACATAAGGGGCTGGAGTGTATCCCTGGAGTAATTGTCAGTGAATGTTCCGGTATGCATAATTCCGATACTGTCGAGCCTGTTAATGGTGCTGATTATACCTTTGTTTCCCCGGTCGGCAGAATGATTATTTGCCGTGAAGAGGCAGTCTATTCCGGCATTCATGCAGGCTGAAGCAATTGCAGCCGGAGAGCTGAACTGTGGATATCCCTTGTAAGGGGGGCCTGAAAGGGTAACCTCAAGATTAGCGGCAGCGAAATCACTCGCTTCAATTACCGGTTTTATATACCTGAAGACATCATTGTAATCGTATGTTCCTGTTTCTGTGTTCAGTGCCGATTTTATCTGAGTGTCGTGCCCCATAATGTCACCCATGAAGAGCAGTGTTATTTTCTGTTCCTCATTCTGTGATTTCTGGGCTTTCAGCGTAAATGTTATATATGAAAATATAAGGGTGAAAAGTAATATACCCATGCCCGGGTCCGGAAGATTGGACTTCATGTACATCCTAAAACCTGTTTTTCCTGCTGGCATCACGGGTCAAAGATAATTTATTTATAACTTTGAAATCCTTTTTGCAGTTTAATTACACTAAATTGCGGGGCAGGTAATGAAAAACGGTAATTCAGGTACTGGAATAAGAAGACTCTCTGTAGCAGGGGCTTTGGCCACCCTGGGAATAGTATTTGGTTCCCTTGGAACCAGCCCTCTTTACACAATAAGAGCTATTATCAATAACACACCGGGCAATCTTAACCACCTGCTTATTTATGGCAGTTTGTCATGTATTTTCTGGACACTCACTCTTTCAGCAACTGTAAAATATGTTCTGATATCATTAAAAGCAGATAATAATGGTGAAGGTGGTATTTTTGCCCTTTTTACGCTGATAAAAAGCAAAGTGTCGTGGGCTGCCATTCTTACAATGATAGGCGGTGCAGCTTTCGTGGCAGACGGGATCATAACACCGGCAATAACAATAACATCATCTATTGAGGCATTCAAATTCTCGTCACCATCACTGTCTGTTATTCCAATCGTTCTTCTGATCATCGGATTGCTCTTTTTTGTCCAGCAGTTTGGAGGAAATATTATCGGAAGATCACTGGGCCCGGTGATGGCAGTCTGGTTTGCAATGATTGCGGCATTGGGGATCTTTCAGATCATGGCTTATCCCGATATATTACAG
>DNOQ01000348.1 GCA_003501665.1 Bacteroidales bacterium
GCTTTATAAGTTTTCATTACAGAATCAAATTCCGGCATTCCACCATTATAAATCTCCTCCCTGATTGTTCTTTTTTGAAGAAAAAGAGAATAGGGATATGATTCATTCCTTCCAAGTACAAGTACCGAACCTGACTGATTAAAACCTGTCAGATAATAAAAATTGTCTGCAACCCTGTATTCATGCCTTCCTCCGTCATAACCATAATCGGATCTGAGAATAACAATGCCATTATTAATTTTTGCCATGAGATCATTCCGTCGTTCAGAAAATATTTTTTGCAGGTCTCCCGTCATAGCAAGGTCTCCTATGTTTGGTATAAGAGCTTTTTTATTGTCGATAATTGAATCTCTTTTGCAACCGGTTATAGTGCAAAGGACAATCAGAAAAATAATAGAATGTTTCATGAATTAAGAACTTATTAATCAAATATACTTCATGGTTAAAAGGCTAATCTGTTAATTTTTTGGAACGTCACTGTTCCATATATCAACGATTGCTTTCCACTCCCCGTTTATCTTTCTGTATAAAGTAATCCATTTGTCTGTTTCTTCAACAATCCCGCCGGGTGTACTGATACTTAGCCGGGAGTTACCTCTAACGTAGGCAAGGTCTCCTGAGGCTGAGACTTCAATTGTGTCAATGGCTGATTTAAATGTGTCATGGAGAATTGTTGCATCAGCAAACCATGATTCAAGGGATTCCCGAATTGGTTGAGCCCCAATACATGCCGGGGTATTTGCATTCATAACAACTGCTTCCGGAGCAAAAATGCTCAGGATCTTATCAATGTCTTTTGCTATTATTGCAGCAGTCCACTGTTCTTCAATGGCATTTATTGCCCTGGCTTCTGCACGTATATTAATAGCCGGCGATCTGTTGCATCCTGTTAAAATTACACAGGCTAATAAGAACATTACAGCTTTTTTCATTTTGCAGCTATTGAGATTAACTTTTTATGGATGAATTCTATACCAAATTTACACCATATTTAACTAAAGTCAATTTTATTTGCCATTGTACCCGTTAAGAAATAGCACTTTCTCCAATTTTAATCCTGGACTGTGAGATAGTTTCTATTTCAAGAGCAGTTCTCTGGTTGTAGGTCTTTTAAAAGGATTATCTAAAAACCGTTCGGCGATCTGATTAAATAATGAGTATTCCTCTCTCAGCATAAAATGAGTTGCTCCCGGCATTATGAATAATTGTGCTTTCGGAATATTCTGATAGATATCCAGGATATGCTCCAGTTTAATAATGTCACCGTCCCCTGCCATTATAAGGACTGGTGATTTAATTTTTGCCAGTTCATTATTACTGATATTCGGATAATTCACCATTAGACTTATCTGAGCTTTTAACCTGACAAGACCAGCAGATTTATCTCCCTGAGCAATTCTGTTTTCTACATCCTTTAAGTCATTTATGTCAAGTTCTAGATACCATTCCGGTAATGCTGTGGTATCAGCCCGCAGATTTGGGGCGGTTGTCACCAGTTTTTTTACTTTTTTGGGGTAATTCATTGCCAGTAACAAACCAATTATTCCTCCATCGCTTTGTCCAATGATGTAAACTGAGTCTATTTTTAAAAAATCAAGCAACGAATTATAGTCTTTAGCCATTAAATCATAGGTGAGTAATTCAGAACCGTTTTCCGTCTTGCCATGAAATCTGCTTTCGGCAATAATCACATAATATTTGTCTTTGAAATGTTCAATCTGGCATCTTTCGGCATAGATATATCCGCCATTCCCATGAATTAATAGCAAGGGTTGATTGGCTGGATCTCCATAGGTTTCATAATACATACGTATCCCGTTTACATGAGCATACTTTCCGGCATCAGGATTTTCGCCATATTTAATTGTGACAAAACATGTGTCCTGACAAAAAGAAATCGAACAAAGCCCGATTGAAATAACCAATAACAACAATTTCATTTAGATTCTAATTTTACTGTTATAAAGATTTTACCTTGCTTTGTTAGCCACAAAATTTAGCTCTTTGCGCCTGCTCCAGAAATAGACAGCAAATCCGATACAGACAACTGGAAGAACAATTCCAAATTCGTCGATAAAATAATTTGTGTTTCCTGTATCTTGTGTTAAAGGAGTAAACACATCCTGTATAAACCTGTTATGACTGGCATGTAGTAATGCCGCTGTCCATAAGCTGTTGGATCTGATACGGAACCAGGTCAGAATAAAACTTATACTAATAATCAATATGACAAAACAAATCATAGCATACCACGATGGGGTTCCAAGATTGTAATCTGCAAAAAACAATATTGGCAAATGCCAGACTGACCAGATCAAACCTGAGAGTATAGAGGTTTTTGTGTATCCCATTGTTTTATATAGTTCAGGGACCAAAAAACCACGCCAGCCGATTTCCTCTCCAAGAGCATTGGCTACACTTCTGATTGTTCCGAATATACCTATTAGAATAACATATAAAGTAATGTTGATACCATCTGATAACTGGCCCAGACCAATTGATTCTGAAATTTGTTTTACAAAATCCTTGTTATAAAATCCTCCCCAGCCCAAGACCCAGATTATAACATAAGCAATAAGGGCATATAAAACCGGAATAGCAAAACTACATACCTGATACCTGGTTTTACCCCATCCCCAGCCTAATTCTTTTATATCCCTTTTTAAGATCCACATGGTAATCAATGCAGAAATTCCGGGGCACCACATAATTCCGGTTGCATAGGTGCCAAATCCTCCGCCGGTCATTCCTGACCGGATAATCAGGAAGTAAAAAATGGAACTCAATGCCAGGGTTATCGCAAGGAATATTCCGACAGATTGAAAACTCTTTGTATTTGGATTTTTCATATGAGTCTGCTGTTCCTTATAATTTCTATTAGCAAAGTTAAACCCTGTTTAA
>DNOQ01000138.1 GCA_003501665.1 Bacteroidales bacterium
ACAGAATCCGGTATATTCGGCTAACGTTATAGAATTTGTTGCGGCAGCCAATGAATTCTGTAAATATGCTGAACATGCTTCCGAAATAAAGGGAGATGAACTTCTGAAGATACTTCAGCGACTGCTTCCTTTCCTTTATATAAAGGCATCCCTTCTGCCGGTTCTTGAGCCTGTATTTGAGGATGGTAATCAGAAGGTAGTTACTGAAGCTGACTGGAATCGTGTTCATGAAGCATTCCGGAAACAGTTCGGTTCTGCTGATGATTATCTTGAATTGTCTGATAAGAAAATTAATGAGTCCGAAGATATTGTGCCTTCAGGCATTTCGGAGGATATGGCGGATATATATCAGGATCTGAAAGATTTCCTTATCCCATATCAGACAGGTACAGATGAGGTTATGAATGATGCTTTATGGGAATGCAGGATGAATTTCGAGAATATATGGGGACAGAAGCTTGTCAATTCGATGAAAGCAATTCACAGATATATCTATTCGGGAGAAGAACCCGGTCCGGTTGAAAATATTGAAAAAGTAAAAGATTTGGAAAGAGATACTTCGGATTGGTTCATCTCAAAACGTCAAAGGGAATTCAGAAAAGATGGAAAACAATAATTACAGGGAAAATATATCTGTGGAAGAGTTAAAAAAATTTGATCTTTCATGGTTTAGGGGAAGGATAATAGTCGTTGATGATCCGGTTAAGTTCAGGGAAGTTATTCCAAAACTTGCCAGGCAGAAGATTCTGGGATTTGATACCGAAACAAGACCNNTCTTTCAGAAAAGGCCGTAAAAACAAGGTATCACTGATCCAGCTTTCCACCGGAAATCTTGCGTGCCTCTTCAGGATCAACAGGATCGGAATACCTGATGAACTGGCTGATATATTGGCCGATCCGGGTATTATAAAAGCAGGGGTGGCAATTCATGATGATATAAGATTCCTGAAGGGCATAAAAAAATTCACCCCGGATGGTTTTATTGATTTGCAGAAATATGTAAAGGAATTCGGGATAAGCAGTTCAGGATTAAAAAAACTGGCAGCGATCGTCCTTGGATTCAGAATATCCAAACGTCAGCAGGTGACAGACTGGGAAGCGCCGGAATTATCGGAGGCGCAGCAGATCTATGCTGCAACAGACGCATGGGTTTGTTATGAGGTATACAGGAAACTGGTAAATGGCACAGGAAAATAATTGTAGGGTCATTGCATGCAATGACCTGTTACAAATGGAACGAATCAGAATCATATTAAAATCCGGAAAGGATCAATCTGTCAGAAGATACCATCCCTGGATATTTTCCGGAGCCATAAAAAAGATTTACGGATCGCCTGCCGAGGGAGACATGGTTGATGTTTACGATAATAAGGACACATTTCTGGCCGTGGGTCACTACCAGCCGGGATCAATTGCTGTAAGGATTCTGAGTTTTGAAGAGATCGAACCTGATATTGATTTTTTCAGGAATAGAATTGAAGGGGCTGTTAATTACAGGAGGTCACTCGGACTTATACCCTCCGGTGAGACAAACGTTTTCAGGCTCGTTCATGCTGAAGGTGATAATTTACCCGGACTAATAATTGATTATTATAATGGTGTTGCTGTAATGCAGATGCATTCTGTAGGAATGTACAGGCTCAGAGATGAAATTCCGGGGATATTGAAAGGTTTGCTCGGAGATCAGCTGACAGCCGTTTACGATAAAAGTGAAGATACAATTCCTCATATGTCGGGGATATCAGCGACCAATGGATACCTGTTTGGAAATTCAGGACCTGTCACTGTTCGCGAAAATGGTTTAAAATTTTTGATTGACTGGACGTTCGGTCAAAAAACCGGATTCTATATCGATCAGAGAGAAAACAGACGATTGCTCGGAGAATACTCCTCAGGGAAAAGTGTGCTAAATATGTTCGGATATACCGGAGGTTTCTCAGTTTATGCAATGAAGAATGCTGCACAGGTTCATACAGTTGACAGCTCGGGAACAGCAACTGAGATGGCGGACCGGAATATCAGGATGAATTACGGAGATGACAAAAGGCATAGTTCTTTTAAAGCGGATGCTTTTTCCTTCCTTGAAGATATCAGGAACAAGTATGATCTGATCATACTTGATCCTCCGGCATTTGCAAAACATAATAATGTGCTGGCAAATGCACTTCAGGGATATAAAAGATTGAATATAAAAGCTATAGAACAGGTCAGGCCTGGAGGGATCATATTTACTTTTTCCTGTTCCCAGGTTGTCTCAAGGGAAAATTTCAGGAAATCAGTGTTTGCAGCTGCAGCTAATACAGGCCGGAAAGTTAGAATACTTTACCAACTGAGTCAGCCGCCAGATCATCCTGTGAATATTTATCATCCGGAGAGTGAGTATCTGAAGGGACTGGTGTTGTACGTTGAGTAAAGGCGCAGAGGCACAAAGGATCAAAGGCACAAAGGCGTAATGTTGTAAAGGTAAAATGGCTCAGGGCAGGAAGGATCGAATACAAGACTCCCCTCTTGGGAGAGCTTGTCGCGCAAAGCGGGAGGATAGGGGTGGATTTAATAACTATCTAATTGATAAATGATTGCATTATGAGTGCAGATAAAAACATTGAAATCATTTCGAAAAATCTCGGACTTCATGAATGGCAGGTTGAAAATACCATCCGTTTACTGGGTGACGGAGCAACTATTCCATTTATAAGCAGGTACCGTAAAGAGATGACAGGAAGTCTTGATGAGGTTAAGCTTCTTCATATAAGGGATGAATATAACAGGCTAAAGGATCTTGATGCCAGAAGAGAAAGTGTAATTAAGTCCATTGAGGAGCAGGAAAAAATGACACCCGGGCTGCTTCAGAAGATCCGGGATGCCCTCACTATGTCGGAACTGGAAGATATTTACCTTCCATTCAGACCCAAAAGAAGAACAAAAGCAACCATTGCAAAAGAAAAAGGGCTGGAACCGCTTGCCGAAATTATTTTTATGCAGATTGAACC
>DNOQ01000294.1 GCA_003501665.1 Bacteroidales bacterium
TTCTGCACGGTGCAGGATGGGGACATGGCGTAGGACTTTGCCAGATTGGTGCGGCAGTTATGGGAGCACGGGGTTATAAATATGATGAAATATTAATGCACTATTTCAGGGGTGTAAAACTTGAGAGGAAATATTAACAATAAGAAAAGGAAGCGAACCGCAAAGTTCGCAAAGGTATTACGCAAAGATCACAAAGATAAATTATAAATGACTGAATATGAACAAAAAACTCTTTGGTTTACTGGCATGTACATTACTTATAACATCATTATCAGCCCGGTCGTGGATTAGAATAAATCAAATGGGATATCTGCCGCAATCTGTTAAGGTTGCTGTCTTTATTTCAACAGGTGATCCGGATTTTAAAGGGTTTACGGTGCATAATGCAATTACCGGAAAAATGGTGTTTAAAGGTAAAGCTGAGATATACAGCGGTGAGGATTGGGGTATGCGATCGGCTGCACGTCTTGATTTTTCATCACTTGAAACACCGGGGGGGTATTATGTAAAAGCCGGTAATACTATATCCCAACCATTCAGAATTGCTGAGGATATTTATAAAGGAACTACCGATTTTCTCCTGAGATACATGAGACAACAGAGATGCGGTTACAATCCGTATTTTGCTGATTCATGTCATACTCATGATGGTTTTATAGTAGATCACCCGGAGAAGACGGGACAAATAATTGATGTGACGGGAGGCTGGCATGATGCGACGGATTATCTTCAGTATGTAACGACCTCCGCAAATGCCGTTTACCAGATGCTTTTTGCTTACAGGAGAAATCCTTCAGTATTCGGAGACAGTTACGATGCATCGGGTGACCCGGGCAGTAATGGTATCCCTGATATCCTTGATGAAGCCAGGTGGGGTATTGACTGGTTGCTTAAAATGAATCCCGACAGTGGTGAGATGTATAACCAGATTGCTGATGACCGGGATCATGCAGGGTTCAGGCTGCCGGTCGGGGATAAGGCATCTTATGGCAACGGACCCTACCGGCCTGTTTATTTCGTGACAGGTAAATCGCAGGGTCTTTCAAAATATAAGAACCGGACAACAGGAGTGTCTTCAACTGCAGGCAAATATGCATCGGCTTTTGCCGTCGGAGCCGATGTTTTCAGAGATATGGACAAAGCGCTGGCCGATAAGCTACAGGCCAAAGCCATTGATGCCTGGGAGTTTGCACTGACTGATCATGGTACGACCCAGACAGCCTGTACCGTTTCGCCTTATTTTTATGAAGAAGATAATTATGTAGATGATCTGGAACTGGCAGCATGGGAACTCTTCTCACTTACCGGAGACTCTTTGTTTCTCGTGCAGGCTGATTACTGGGGCACTCTTGAACGTGTAACTCCCTGGATCGAGACCGATACGGCACGTCATTACCAGTATTATCCTTTTGTTAATCTCGGGCATGCAGGGCTTGGAAAATCAGGTACAGTGTACTCTGAAAAATTTCTGGCATTTATGAGAATGGGACTGCGGATGATGGAGGAACGCAGAAATACAGATCCGTTTAAAGTTAAAATCCCCTTTATCTGGTGTTCAAATAATTATGTTACAGCAGCCCTGACCCAGCACAGGTTATATGCCGAGGCAACAGGCGATAATCAGTTTATGGAGACAGAAGCGGCTTTACGTGACTGGTTATTCGGATGCAATCCGTGGGGTACATCGATGATATGTGGTTTGCCCGCGGGAGGCGATTATCCCCGATATCCTCATTCGTCACTGACAGTAGTGACCGGTAAAATTCCTGAAGGAGGACTGGTCGACGGGCCAATATACAGGAGGATATACGACCAGCAACTCGGATTAAGTCTGACCCGTCCGGATCCATATGCTCCTTTCCAGAACGGAAAAGCATTGTATCATGATGATATAGGAGATTACAGCACAAACGAACCCACCATGGATGGAACAGCAGACCTTACAATCTATATGTCGGCCCTTGAAGCCGGGGGAATGAAACAGTCCGGAATTGTTCAGAATGAAGTATTTGATGAACATGGTGCAATGATCAGAATAAATAATAAAAAAGAGATATATCTTCTTTTTTCCGCCGATGAATTTAACGACGGATTTGATCATATATTAAATGTATTATCAGAAACGGGATCAGGCGCTTCCTTCTTTTTTACAGGTAATTTCCTGAGAAATCGGATAAATTTTCCTTTTATAGAGCGGATAATTTCGGATGGTCATTTCACAGGACCGCATTCCGACAGGCATTTGCTTTATGTGCCCTGGGAAAACCAGGATTCTCTGCTGGTGGATAAAGATCTTTTTTATTCCGATCTTAAGGCAAATTACAGGGAACTGGCAAAAAAGAAGATCAGACAACCTTCAACTCTCTGGTTTCTGGCTCCTTATGAATGGTATAATTCCGCAATTGCTGACTGGACTTCCTCTCTTGGAGCCAAACTCATTAATTTCACACCCGGAACAGGCACAAATGCCGATTATACAACACCCGATATGCAGAATTATAAATCTTCGGAAGAATTATTTGAACGGTTAAAGAGATTTGAAGCCACAGATCCTCAAGGACTCAGGGGGGCTCTGGTATTGATCCATCCGGGAACTCATCCTGACAGGTCTGATAAGTTTTATTTGAAACTTAAAGAAATTATTGCATATTTTTCTTCAAAAGGATATACTTTTAACACTTTACTGAACCAGTAATATGGAGTCCGGAAAAGAGCGTTCGCCGTGGGCCTGGGTGCCGACACTTTATTTCTTTCAGGGAGTGCCTTACAGTATTGTAATGATCACATCTGGTCTGATCTACAAAACAATGGGTATCTCCATTGCTTCATTTGCATTCTGGACCAGTCTTCTCTACCTTCCCTGGACCATAAAACCGTTATGGAGCCCTTATGTTGATGTAGTATCAACAAAAAGAAACTGGACCGTCTGGACACAGCTTATACTGGGGATTGCCTTCATCGCGGCAGGAATAATGATGCCGTTATCATTTTTCTACCCGATAACTCTTGCTCTGTTTGCACTTATAGCAATATGTTCGGCAAGTCACGATATAGCAGCTGATGGTTTCTATATGTATGCACTCGATGAGCATAAGCAGGCTTTTTTTGTAGGAATACGCTCGACCTTTTACCGCTTTGCCATGCTTACGGCACTGGGAATCATTCCTGTTATTGCCGGACTTGTTCAAAAGAACACCGGACTTGATCCTGTCACTTTTGAAGCTTCCTCCGTGCCTGCAAATGAGTACCTGCCCTTCGATTCTTCATCTGTCAATATAATCCGTTCAGATGGAGAACCAAAGATTCTCCTGTTTCCCGAAACACTTCAGGTGCCTCTTTTTGATGCAGAAAAGTCTCCGGCAGATTCGGCTGTTGTTTACATTGCACTTTCGGCTCCTCCGGGGGAAGGGAAAACTGTCATTGTTAATGTGACCAGGAATACAGGGAGTAAGGATATTGATATTTCCAAAAGCCAGACCGGACGATTTGAATTCACAAGTCTTAACTGGAACAAACCTGTAGCACTTTCGCTGAAGGTGAACCATAATCTTACCGGTTCAGTATCTTCAGGGTTCCTTGTAACTGCAGGGAATGTGGCATTCAGCTGGACAGTGGCCCTCGCTGTCATCGGAGGTCTGCTTCTGCTTCTGGCACTCTATAACAGGATAATACTTCCCCATCCTGTTGAGCACGAAAAGAAAGAAAGACCGGGATGGACGGTTTATAAAGATGTGTTTGTTTCATTCTTTACAAAACCTGGAGTTATACCGGCATTGATATTTTTTCTTATTTACAGACTTGGTGAATCACAACTGGTAAAAGTTGCAACACCTTTCCTTGTCGATTCGAGAAATTCAGGAGGTATTGGGATGACTTCCGCGCAATATGGTATTGCATACGGCACCGTCGGTATGCTGTGTCTGACACTCGGAGGTATACTTGGAGGAATAGCAGCTTCAAAATACGGATTGAAGAAACTAATCTGGATCATGGCATTGTGTATAAATCTGCCCAATGCTGTTTACATTTATTTATCTTATGTTCAACCGATGCCCGGAGATATTTCAATATACCTGGCAATTGCTATTGAACAATTCGGATATGGTTTCGGATTCGTTGCATATATGCTTTTCATGCTCTACTTTGTAAGCGAAAGCCGTTATAAAACAGCTGAATATGCCATTGGGACCTCATTGATGGCTCTGGGGATGATGCTTCCGGGTATGATTTCAGGAACAGTACAGGAAATGCTTGGCTATCAGCACTTCTTTATTTATGTTTTGGTTTGTACCATACCAGGATTCCTGGTTATACCTTTCCTTAAAATTGATCCTGCTTTTGGAATAAAAAAGAAATAATTCACTGATGAAACCTTCATGTTACAAAACCACAAAAGCTCATGAAAATAATTTACCCTCATGAAGGTTCTCCCGCTTAAGGCGGGACAGGCTATTCGAACCACTTAGTTTACAACAACATAATAATCTTATTTTCGAATGAAATTTGATAAACTCAAGGCTGAACTAAAGGGAGATATTTTTACAGATAAGATGCACAGGATCCTGTATGCAACGGACGGGTCGGCATACAGGGAACTGCCACAGGCTGTAGTACTGCCCCGGGATAAAGAAGACGTTAAGAGAGTTATTGCTTATGCAAGAGCAATAAAAAGCTCTGTCATACCCCGTGGTGCAGGAACTTCCCTTGCAGGTCAGGTCGTTGGTGCAGGTATTGTTATCGATATTTCAAAATATATGAACCGGATACTGCAGGTCAATCCGGTAGAAAAATGGGTAACTGTTGAACCGGGGGTCATACTGGCTGAACTGAATAAGCATCTTGAATCCTATGGACTGATATTCGGACCTGAAACATCTACCGCAAACCGTTGCTGCATGGCCGGAATGCTGGGAAATAATTCATGCGGCGCTCACTCGCTTATTTACGGAAGCGTTCGGGATCATATTCTGGAAACGGATGTTATCCTTTCGGATGGCACTGAAACATCATTCAAAGCACTTAACAGGAAAGAGTTCCTTGAGAAATGTTCATCGGAACCTGATTCTCTTGAGAAATCGATATACTGTAACATCAGGGATACTCTATCCGACACCTTTAATCAGACTGAGATAAGGAAGCAATTCCCTCATCCCGATCTGAAACGTAGAAATAATGGTTATGCTCTTGATTCACTGCTCGATACGGATCCTTTTACGGGAAACGGGATTAAGATCAACATCTGTAAATTGCTTGCAGGTTCTGAAGGCACTCTTGCATTTACAACAAGAATGAAACTAAATCTGATCCCTCTTACAGAACAGAAAACCGGACTGATATGCGCCCATTTTGAGAGCCTTACTGATGCCGTTAAGGCAAATAATCTGATATTAAAACACAATCCGGCTGCAATAGAGATGATTGACGATTTTATCCTTGAATGTACAAAGGATAATATCGAACAAAGCAAAAACAGGTTTTTTATAAAAGGTAATCCAAAGATCATACTGCTTATAGAATTGCTGAGGAAGTCGGAAACGGAATTAAAGAAAAGTTCCGAAAATATTAAGAAAGATCTTACAAAAGCAGGATACGGATATCATTTTCCGTTCTATACCGATAACCAGGAGATACAAAGGGTATGGGATCTCAGGAAAGCGGGACTTGGTGTATTACTTATCATTCCCGGTGAAAAACGGAGTGTACAGGTTATAGAGGATACTGCGGTTCTTCCTGAGTATTTTCCGGATTATATTGAAGAATTCCAGCAAATTCTGAAGAAATATAACCTGAATTGCGCTTATTATGCCCACATAGCGACAGGAGAGCTGCACCTCAGCCCTCTCCTCGACCTCAAAGATCCTGCAGATGTCGAGATTTACAGGAATCTTGCAGGAGAAATTGCCCGGCTGGTGAAAAAATACAGAGGGTCTCTCAGCGGGGAACACGGTGATGGACGGCTGCGGGGGGAATTTATTCCCTTAATGCTCGGAGATCATATTTATAATCTCCTGAGAAAACTAAAAAGGACATGGGACCCCGGGAATGTTTTCAATCCGGGTAAGATAATAGATTCTCCTCCCATGCATACAAATCTGAGGTATCGGACAGGAGAAAATATAAAGCCCCTTGATACTATATTCAGTTTCCCCGATAAGGGAACCATTCTGAGTGCGGCAGAGAAGTGCAGCGGATCGGGTGATTGCCGTAAAAGTTCATTGATGGGGGGGACAATGTGTCCCTCTTTCATGGCAACAAAAGATGAAGATAAGTCAACCAGGGGGAGAGCTAATATTTTAAGGGAATTTCTTACACGATCAAATAAAAAACATCCTTATAACCACAGGGAGATCTGTCAGGTTATGGATCTCTGCCTCTCCTGCAAGGCATGTAAATCGGAATGTCCGTCAAATGTCGATATGACAAAACTCAAGGCGGAGTTCCTTAATCATTACTACAAATTACATGGAGTTCCTGTCAGGACACTTCTTATAGGATGGTTGCCGAGGATAAACCGCTTTGGTCATGCAATCAGGCCATTGACAAATCTTATTACAAAACAATCATTTTCCAAAAGAATTATAGGTTTTTCTGTCAACAGGACCATACCCGCTCTATCCAAGATCACTCTCAGGACATGGTCAGAGAAATGCCAGAGCAATTCTGAGCATATGAAAGATCCACTTGGAAAAGTATACCTTTTTGCTGATGAATTCACAAACTATAACGAAAGTGACATCGGGATAAAAACCATCATTCTTCTTGAGAATCTGGGATATCAGGTTGAAATACCTGCTCATGTTGAAAGCGGCAGAACATTTCTGTCGAAAGGGTTACTTAAACCTGCAAAAAAAATTGCGGAGAAGAATGTTATGATGCTGAGTAAACTTGTATCCGAAACAACCCCGCTTGTCGGGATAGAACCTTCTGCGATACTCTCATTCCGGGATGAATATCCCGAAATAGTGAATGCTGAATTAAGAGATAATGCAAAGCAACTTGCGGGTAATACAATGCTTATCGAAGAGTTTATCTGCCGTGAGTTTGACATCGGAAAAATTACTCGTGATCAATTTATACACGAATCAGCTTTCATAAAACTCCACGGCCATTGTCAGCAGAAATCAATTGCTTCGACTTCTTTTACCAGGAAAATGTTGTCGATACCTGAAAATTATAAGGTCGAAGAAATCCCAAGCGGATGCTGCGGAATGGCTGGTTCATTCGGTTTTGAGAAAGAGCATTATGAACTGAGTATGAAGATAGGGGAGATGGTCTTATTCCCTGCCGTGAGATCCTCATCGGAAGAAACGATCATTGCTGCACCCGGTATATCCTGCAGGAGCCAGATATTTGACGGAACCGGAAGAAAAGCACTTCATCCCATCGAAATAATGTATGAAGCTTTAAACAGATAATCCCGAGCTTCATCCGACATTTAATATTAATATATGCATGGACTACAGGGGTTTAACAAGTGTAGAGAATTCATTTGCAAAGCGATCAGGCAAGGCTGAGTATTCAACAGCAAATCCTTATATAATTGTTGAAAATCTTCCTGATCTTGGGCTGCTTACATCACTCAGGTTCCTTGAATGGGTATCAGAGAATCCTGAAAGACTTATCAGCCTGCCTGCGGGCAGAACACCTGAATATTTCATTAAGTGGACCATTAAATTCCTCAGCGGCTGGACCAAGAAGGAAAACAGAAGAATTCTGGAGGAGAATGGATTCAATATTATCAAGAAGCCAGTCCTCAGTAAACTTCGGTTTGTTCAGATGGATGAATTCTATCCGATCAATCCGCGCCACCATAACAGTTTCCATGATTATGTCCTCAGTTACTACATCAAAGGATTCGGACTTGATCCTGCAAGGGCCTTGCTTATGAATGCAGAAAAGATCAGTCTTGCTGAAGGATTGCATTATTCTGAAGTGTTTCCCGACAACATGATAGATCTGACTCTTCGTAACAGGGAAGCAATCAATTCCCATGAGAAAATACAACAGACATCACTGTTCAGGATCGACAACTGGTGCATGGAATATGAAAACCGGATAAGGGAAGCCGGGGGGATCGGATTCTTCCTCGGTGGTATAGGCCCTGACGGAAGTATTGCCTTTAATACCAGGGGAAGTGATCACAATTCAACAACACGGCTGACGGCAACTAATTTTGAATCACAGGCTGCTTCGGCAGGAGACCTTGGAGGTATCGAAGTGTCGAGAACCCGGCTGGTTTTAACAATAGGTCTTGGCACAATAACATATAATCCGGGGTGTGCAGCAATTATTTTTGCGGCAGGCGAAGCAAAGGCAAATGTTATAAAAAATGCTCTTGAAAATAAACCGGATAACCTCTATCCGGGCACTGCTCTTAAGAGACTGGTGAATGCACGGTTCTACCTGACACGGGGAGCAGCAGTTCAGCTTCACGATACTGTTAATAAATATTATAAAGAGGGTGAATGGAATTTTGAAAAAACCGAAAGAGCAATTTTTGACCTTTGCCAGAAGGTCGATAAATATGCCCATAAACTCGAACTTAGTGATCTGAAGAATGACGAATATTGCTCACTGATTCCCAACCTGAGTTTAAAAACGGTACAGGATGTTATCGAATCCACTATAAATAAAATAGAAAAGGGCAGGATAAAGGAGGATGACCAGACATTTCTGCATACAGGACCTCATCACGATGATATAATGCTGGGGATCTTTCCATGTATTGTTCCACAATTGCGGGTACATTCCAACAAGTTTCATTTTGCAGTTCTGACATCAGGATTTACTGCGGTTACAAACAAAATGCTGATGAACCTTCTGCAGGAAACGGTAAATCATATTGAACAGGGAAAAATTCAGATGCTGAGGTACTCTGATTTTTTTGAAAAAGGCTACAGATACAAATTTGACAAGGATGTAAGCCATTATCTTGATAAAGTAGCCGACCGCGATGAAAAGGGTAAGCTGAGAGGGATATGCCACCGGATAACAAGAGTAATGGTTGATATCTATGGATTGAAATCAAAAGAGGAACTGATTGCACAGCTGAATAAAAATATAAATGTGTTAAATGACAGTTACAGCGGTCAGAAAAATCCCCGTGATATTCAGAAGCTGAAAGGGATGCTTCGTGAGTTTGAGGAAGAGCTTGTTTGGGCGCACTATGGTGTCAAGGTTAAGAATATTGAGCACTTTCGACTCGGATTCTATACCGGGGATATATTTACATCACAACCCCAGAAAATAAGGGATGTAATGCCAATTCTGAAAATGCTCAGACGTATTCACCCTACAGTAATAAGTCTTGCTTTCGATCCCGAAGGATCCGGACCTGATACCCATTATAAAGTGCTTCAGGCTATCGCTCAGGCTTTGATGCAATGGAAGGAAGAAACAGATCTTTCCGGTCTGAGGATCATCGGATACAGGAACGTGTGGTTCAGATTTCATCCGGCAGAAGCGAATGTATTTACCCCGGTCTCCCTCAATTCAATGGCGGTTCTCGACTGGTCTTTTAAGAACTGCTATATAAGTCAGGTGGATGCTTCATTCCCCAGTCCTGAACTGGATGGACCATTCTCGGACTTGTCACGGCAGATCTGGGTTGAGCAGTATAAGCAGGTTCAGCTCATTCTGGGCAAAGATTTCTTCTATGAAAATGACAGTCCCAAGATCCGTGCCACACATGGAATGATATTTTATAAGGAAATGAGTGTTGACAAGTTCCTTGTTCTCGCAAGGAAGCTTGAGAAAAGCATTGAGGGGGAAATCGGTGCCAAATAACTGATAATAAGCAAATTTCCGTTCTGATTATATCGTCCACCGGCAGATATGGTATTGTAAGGTGAACGATTTAAAAAAAAATGACATTCTTAACTGCGGTAATCTGGAAAATCAATATAGCATATACCTTTCAGCTTTCTTCCTGAATGCCGGAATATCTCTGGTCCACAGATCCAGAATTGATTTTACCTGCCAGGTTTTTGTGAATTCAATCCGGATCTTATCAGTTCCGCAGACTTTGTCGAACATATCCAGTCTGGAAGGATCATTGAGATTGAAGACATCCTTTTCAGGCCACAATTTGTGAGCTTCCTGAAGCATATAAAATTGTAAAAGCGTAAGCGGAGCATTTTTGGGATCTGTAAGATGGATCTGAACACCATGTACCATTTTCCCCTGTGATACACTGTAATATGGTTTATAATGTACCGGCCTGAAGATCACTCCGGGAAGTGATAATGAATTGAGATTTTTTGCAAGTGAACCGGCATCGATCCATTCGGCGGCAAAAAGCTGAAATGGTAAAGTATAGCCAACCCCGATACTTACAACATAGAGTTCCCCGATTATACCTGTTGCAGGATAAAACAGTGGTGACTGAGCATGAGGAATGTGAGGTGATGATGGTATCCACGGCAATCCGGTCTCTTCAAATATCATATCCCTCTTCCAGCCATTCATCTTTATTACTTCCAGTTTACATCTGATCCCGTTTTTAAGAAGTCCTTCTTCATTCAGAAATCTTGCCAGTTCGCCCACTGTGAAACCATGAATATACGGCACAGGATACTGGCTGACAAAAGAAACGAAGCCTGGCTCCACCAGCGGACCTTCAATTCTGATCCCGCCCAGAGGGTTTGGCCTGTCGAGGACCACAAACGGAATGTTATTTTCTGCTGCCGCTTCCATTGCCAGTCCTAGTGTACTAATATATGTATATGACCTCGATCCTATATCCTGGATATCATAAACAAGTATGTCAATCCCTTCCAGCATCTCTCTGGTCGGTTTCCTGGTCTCACCATAGAGGCTGTAAACAGGAATACCTGTTACCTGATCTTTTGCTGATCCTATTATCTCTCCGGCTGTGAATTCTCCGCGCACCCCATGCTCGGGTCCGTACAGAGCTGTCAGTTTAACCCCCGGAGCGTTATACAGAATATCTACCGCCGACCTAAGGTTCCTGTCAACACCGGTTGGATTTGTGATTAATCCTACCCGTTTACCCTTTAAAATCTCAAAATCGGTTTTTACAAGCATCTCCAGACCAGTTTCCACCGGTTGAGAACTTAAATTAATTATCTGGAATAATAAGATTATAAAAACCAGTACCGGACAGATAATCCAAAACCTCAACTTCATATTTAAAATATTTTTATAACCGCAAAGAACACAAAGTTTTAGCAAAGTACGCAAAGTTTATAATTTTAACATAAGGTTCTTTGCGCTCCTGGCGTAAATTCTTTGCGACCTTTGCGGTTAACTATTAACTTAATTTGCATCCTTATGGTAAAAAAGTCTTTTGCAAATTTTACCAATTATAGTTATTCTTTCATTAGTGTCCGATAAAATACANNTTAATAAATTTAGTCGGACACTATTGTTATTCTTTATATTCATTTTAATAAGTTTGTGAGATGCAATGCCAACTTTAAATTGTTTTTATGAAGTATCCGGTGCCATTATTATTGATCCTTTTAGTTTCTGGATGCAAACAGCCTCAGATTCCGATTCAGGTGAAAAACGATATTGATTCAATTGTATTTCAATATGTTCCTGATAAAAGGGAAGCTGTTTGCGATGTAAATCTTGAATTAATTAAAGGTACGACACTCCTGATAAAAGGTGAAATCAGTATTCCCGAAGCAAAAAACGAGATCCTGAAATATTTCACTAAATCAGAAATTGAATTCATTGATAGTCTGGTAGTTCTCCCTGATCCTTCAGAAATCAGGAATCCATGGGGAATTGTTTCAGTGAGTATCTGCAACATGAAAAAGTATCCGTCTCATTCAAGTGAGCTGGTTTCACAAGCTATAATGGGAACACCTGTCAGGATACTGAAAAAAAGCGGAGGCTGGCTTCTCGTTCAAACACCTGATCATTACATAGGATGGGTTTCCGAAAGAGGTATAAGCGAAAAATCGGAAGGTGAATTTTCTGAATGGAAAATATCAGACAGGTTGATCTTTACTTCTAAATCCGGTGATATACTTACAGAAGATCCCGGAAACGGAGTGGTCTCTGATGCAGTTGCAGGAGTAATTGTAAGAAGAACAGGTGAAAGAGGAGCTTACTTTATTGTTGAACTTCCTGACGGAAGAAAAGGCAGGATAAGTAAGAAAGACGGAACTGAATTCGGAAAATGGTGTTATGAAATAATGCCTGAACCAGAAAAACTGGTAAGCTTTGCCAGATCGGTTACCGGCACTTCCTATCTCTGGGGTGGAACGTCGACTAAAATGGCCGATTGTAGCGGTTTCGTAAAGACGATTTATTTCACGGGAGGTATAATCCTTGCACGCGATGCATCCCAACAGTTCCTGTATGGAACGGAAGTTGATATTTCATCATCATTTGATGCTCTGCTGCCGGGGGATCTGCTTTTTTTTGGATCACTTAACACACAGGGTGAGAAGCGGATTACTCATACAGGATTGTATCTGGGTAATGTAGAATTTATTCACTCATCGGTAACTAATGGGATGGTCTGGAATAACAGTCTGGATTCCGCCAGATCAAATTATAACAGTTATCTGGTGAAGATACTGATGGGAGCAAGGAGGATAATAGGAGCAGAATCCGGGAAAGGAATTGAGCATATTTCGCAAAATAACTGGTACAGATGAAGAAACGTGAATTTATCAGATGCAGTGGATTGCTTGCGGGAGCATTAATTGCAAACAGTATGACCGGATGTAAGAATGAACCGGCAAATAAATCCGGCAGAAAAATCAGGAAAGATTCACCGATCAGGTTAAAGTATAAACCATATACTCTTCAGCTGAGGCATGTCTTTACCCTTGCATCAGGTTCAAGAACTACCACACCGGTCGTTCTGACACAACTGGAGTGTGACGGATTTACAGGCTATGGGGAAGCTTCGATGCCTCCATACCTGGGTGAGAGTCACGAATCGGTTCTGAAATTCCTGTCAGAGGTTAACATGGAACAATTCAGCGACCCTTTCCTGATAGAAGATATCACAGAATATATTGACAAAATTGCTCCGGGTAATTATGCCGCAAAGGCTTCGATAGACATTGCCCTTCATGATCTTGCCGGAAAGATTGTGGGAGAACCATGGTATAAGTTATGGGGTCTCAATCCTTCAAAAACACCTTATACAAGTTTTACAATAGCGATTGATACTCCTCGGGTGGTAAAACAAAAAGTTGCCGAAGCAGAACCGTATAAGATACTGAAAGTAAAACTGGGTCTGGGTAATGATAAGGAAATGATCGAAACCATCAGGGAAGTATCAGATAAACCCATATGTGTTGATGTCAACCAGGGCTGGAAAGATAAGAAATATGCTCTTGAGATGGCTCACTGGCTGAAGGAACAGAATGTGAGTTTTCTTGAACAACCGATGCCGAAAGAACAAACAGATGATATTGCGTGGCTTACACAAAATGCACCTCTTCCGGTAATTGCGGATGAAGCACTGCAAACTACCGGTGATCTGTTCAAAGTAAAGGATATCTATTCCGGCATCAATATCAAGCTGATGAAATGCGGGGGGATGAATGCTGCTTATAAGATGGCCTTTATGGCTCGTGAGATGGGTATGAAGGTTATGATAGGCTGCATGACGGAAACCTCATGCGCCATATCTGCGGCTGCGCAGGTTTCACCACTTGTCGACTGGGCCGATCTGGACGGCAACCTTCTGATAAGCAATGATGTCTATGAGGGTGTGACTGTAGAGGACGGTAAAATAACTCTCAGGGAGAGGCCGGGAATAGGTATAATTGAACTTGAAAAAATCTTTCAGGACTAAGAATATATGGCTAAAAGAACAGGAAGACTGGTTTCCCTCGATATTTTCAGGGGAATGACAATTGCCTTCATGATAATAGTAAATACTCCGGGAAGCTGGAAATATGTTTATCCTCCCCTCCGTCATGCATCATGGCATGGATGTACCCCGACCGACCTGGTATTTCCGTTTTTTCTTTTCATTGTCGGAGTTTCACTCTGGTTCTCGATGAAAAAATATGGCCAGGAGCTCAACAGCCGTTCTCTTCTAAGGATTTTCAGGCGTACTGTAACGATATTTGCGCTTGGCCTATTTCTGGCAATATTTCCCAATTTTTCCAGGGATTATTCAACTCTCAGGATAATGGGCGTTCTCCAGAGAATCGCAATAGCCTATTGCATAGGCGCTATAATTTGTCTTACTATAAACCGCGGTTACCTCTGGGTTGTAATTGCCGTGATCCTGATCGGATACTGGATCATTCTTGGTATGCTTGGAGGGACAGATCCCTACAGTATTGATGGCAATATTGCTGCCAGGGTCGATGCGGCATTTCTGGGGGAGAAGCATCTCTACAAAGGATTCGGTGTGCCATTCGATCCGGAAGGATTATTCAGTACCCTTCCGGCAATCTGTACAGTACTGACAGGTTATTATATTGGTGAATTGTTAGGTAAAGGCCCGGCCTCATGGAATACATCATTGAAACTTCTTTTGCTTGGAGCTTCATCCGCGGGACTTGGACTGTTGTGGAGCATCTGGTTTCCATTAAATAAGCCATTATGGACCAGCTCATATGTTTTATACAGTGCCGGAATTGCCATGGCGGTGCTTTCACTCATTTACCTGATTGCCGATGTGTGGAAGTTGAGGAAATGGGATTACTTTTTCCTCGTATTCGGAACTAATGCGCTATTTTCATATTTTCTTGCGGGTATCTGGACAAGAATAATGCTGAATGTGAAAATCACGTCAGGTGGTGATAAGATAAGCCTGTATAACTGGATCTACGAAAAAATCTGTGTTCCTGTTGCCGGCAATATGAACGGAAGTCTTATGTTTGCGATATTACAGGTACTTATTATATGGTTATTAGCGATGGTATTATACCGGAAAAAGATAATGATACGGTTATAGGCACAGGGGCACAAAGGATCAAAGGCACGGAGGCACAGAGGCACAATGATAATAAAATATGATAAATGGAGATACTTGACATAATATCAAAAGGATACAGGGAATATTCCGGTCGTACAGAGACAAAGATAGTTCCTTTACCGAGATCGGGTTCTGACAGACGATATTTCAGGATCTGCGAGGGGGATAAGACTATAATAGGAACATACAACGGTGACCGTGAAGAAAATGATGCTTTCGTGGGATTTACGGAACATTTTGTGTCCAGAGATCTGCCTGTGCCTGAAGTTTATTGCTATATGCCTGAAAGGTTTATTTATTTCCAGAGAGATCTCGGAGACCTGAATCTTTATACATGGCTTCATAACAGGCCGGATATGTCAGATTTTTCAGATGAGACTAAAGATCTTTATAAAAGGATACTCGACAATCTTATATTATTCCAGACAAAAGGGATAGAGGGACTTGATCTGAATCTATGTTATCCTCATAAAAGTTTTGACCGGCAGTCGATGATGTGGGATATGAATTATTATAAATACATGTTGTTGAAATTACTTGCAGTACCATTCAGGGAACGTCATCTTGAGCATGATTTCGATACCCTCGCCGATTATCTTCTTGAAACAGGCCAGAACTATTTCCTTTACAGGGATTTTCAGACGGCAAATATAATGTTGATGGGAGAGGAGCCCTGGTTTATTGATTACCAGGGAGGAAGAAAAGGGGCTCCCCAATATGATGTGGCATCTCTGCTGAATGATGCAAAGATACCAATGAAGCAGGCTGACCGTGACGAAATGATGGAATACTATCTTGAAAAATTCTGCTCCGTTACAAATGAAGACAGGCAAAAATTCAGGGGCTATTATTCAGGATTCAGCATGATACGTCTTATGCAGGCACTCGGAGCATTTGGATTCAGGGGTTTATATGAACAAAAACCCACATTTACTGAGACTCTGGTTCCGGCAGTATTTCTTTTGCAGAGTGTTGCCGCTACAGCTGCTGATCATATAAAGCTGCCCGAATTATATAGCGCCATAAATGCATCTTCAAATACACCTCTCTTTAAAACTCTCGAGGCTGACAGAAAATAATACCCGTGTGATGAAAGCGATGATAATGTCTGCCGGAAAAGGTACCCGGCTGGGGAAAATCACAGAGACAATTCCCAAGGTTCTGTTGGATATAAACGGTAAGAGCCTTCTCAGAAGGGCTGTTGAAAAGTGTGTTTCACATGGTTTTGATGACATTATATTAAATGTCCACCATTTTGCAGATATGGTCGAAGAGGAGATAGAACGGCTGAAGAAACTGGGATTCAAAATTACTGTCTCGGATGAACGACATGAGTTGCTCGATACCGGAGGAGGACTATTTAGAGCGAGAGATTTTTTTGACACGGAACCTTTCCTTGTTTATAATGCTGATATCATAACTGATTTTGATCTCTCGGAATTGATTGATTATCATAGAAAGAAAGGCGGACTGGCAACACTTGCTGTAAGACATCGTCCGGGGAACAGATATTTTCTGGTTGATCAGGAAGGATTATTGTGCGGATGGTGTAATAATCTGACCGGAGAAAGAATCATTGTCAGAGGGAATGACGCTTACCTCTCTGAGATTGCCTTTTCTTCCATGCATATTATCGATCCCGGGATTTTTAACTATATGACAGAAGGAGTCTACTCAATGACACCACTTTATCTGAAGATGGCATCTTCTCATAATATATATACCCTTCTTTCCGACACCGGTTACTGGTTCAATACGGGAACTCCTGAAATACTTGACCAGGTAAGGAAATTCGTTAAATAAATTCCAGGTTCCATATTCCAAATTCCATATTCAAGATTCAGGATTGAGTCTACAACGAAAAATCAGTTATTCTGAATTTCAGTGTTTCTTACCCCTGACCCCCAAGGAAACACTGAAATTCAGAATAATATAAAAGATCCCCTTCCTGCAGGCAGGCCGGTTCCCGGGGTTTCGGAGGTAAATTAACTTTTCGGAGCGGCCTCAATCTTGGATCTTGAACCTTATATCCTCCAGAACGATCTCGAAAAAATAATAAACAGTATGGTTATTTCAAGTCTGCCAATGATCATAAGCAGACTGAAAATGACTTTACTGATTTCCGGCATGTTGGCATAATTGTACATGGGTCCGATAAGTCCCAGTCCCGGCCCAACATTACCCAGTGTTGCGGCAACTGCA
>DNOQ01000569.1 GCA_003501665.1 Bacteroidales bacterium
AAACAGCAAAGAAAATCTGATGCGCTGAAATTCCTTACCTCACAGCAGGCTTCAAATAAAAACTATATTTTTAATGATGATGATGTATATAAACTGATCGATGCTGTCGGCAATAACTGGCGCGGAGGATTGCCATTCACCCTGCTGATTGAACCGGGCGGAAGGGTCATCTATAATAAGCAGGATATGATCAATCCGTTACAAATGAAGAAGCTTATAGTGGAAAATAAATATATAGGAAGATATTATTAATCATACCCTGAATAAAATATGAATTCCGGAAGACGTCGTTTTATCAAGAAGGGATCTGTGCTGGCAGCCGGAATGGCTGTATGCCCTCTGTTATTAAAAGCCGGTACAGGCAGGCAATCCGGCAATCCTGTTCGTCTTGGCGCTCCTGTCCCCGGCAGGTTCGCTGATCCTGTGGAATGGGTAAAAGCTGTTAAATCATTAAGATACAGCGCTGCATATTGTCCGGTTCAACCAGGGGCAGAACCTGAACTTATCAAGGCATTCAGAACCGAAGCAGAAAAAAGTAATATTCTTATTGCGGAAGCCGGTGTCTGGAACAATATGCTTGACCCGGATAAAATTAAGAGAAAAGAGAACATAAGGAAAAACATTGAGACCCTGCAACTGGCTGATAAGATAGGGGCAAAGTGCTGTGTAAATATTTCCGGAGCAAGAGGCGAAATATGGGACGGACCATATCCCGGCAATTACACAAAGGAAACATTCGACATGATAGTTGAGACTGTAAGATATATAATTGATGAAGTAAAACCGGCAGGCACATTTTACACTCTTGAACCCATGCCATATATGCTTCCCGATTCTCCCGACAGCTATCTGGAATTAATAAAAGCCATTGACAGAAAACATTTTGCTGCTCATCTCGATCCGGTAAACATGATCTCAAGTCCGCAAAGGTTCTATAACAATGCTGAATTTTTAAAGGAATGCTTTAAAAAGCTCGGTCCATATATTAAGTCAATCCATGCAAAGGATATAACCATTTTGCCGCAACTAACCGTGCATCTTGAAGAAAGGCGGCCGGGGCTGGGTTATCTCGATTATGGTGTTTTCCTGAAAGAGACAAGCATGTACAAGGACATCCCATTTATGCTTGAACATCTTGGCAGCCAGGAAGAATACCTGCTTGCCGCAGCTTATGTCAGAGATGTCGGCGCGAAAAACGGCATCAGTTTCCTTGAATAAAATCGTCAGAAACGATAAACAAAAAGCTCTTAACAAAACTCCAAACTCCAAACTCCAAACTCGTAATACTTAATTCCCCATAAAATGATAAAAGAGATAACCCTTCAGGATTTAAATCCACGGAAATTTATAGATGAACAGGTACAGGAGATAAAAGCTCTTGTGGGCGAAGGCATTGCCATTAATGCTCTCTCCGGAGGGATCGATTCCTCTACGGTAACTCTGCTTGGTCATAAAGCTCTTGGCAGACAGCTCAGAACGGTTTTTGTACAGAATGGGCTGATGCGTGAGGGTGAAGCTGAATCGGTTTCAGAGATATTCGGGAAGCTTGGAGTTAAGGTGGAGATTATTGATGCCAGAAATGAATTTCTGGATGCCCTTAAAGGAATTACTGATCCTGAGGAGAAAAGAGAGGCCATAACAACTACATTTTATAAAAAAGTCTTCGGACGTATTGTAAAAGAAAGCGGTGCAAGATTCCTGCTTCAGGGTACTATACTTACTGACATTGACGAAACAGTTGCAGGAATCAAGCGACAACATAATGTTTTTGCCCAGCTTGGTATCGATCCACAGGAGACATTCGGGTATCAGATCATTGAACCGCTTGTGCAGCTCAGGAAAGATGGTGTTAGAGCTGTCGGGAGAGAACTCGGGCTTCAGGAAGAAATGTTCAACAGGATACCTTTCCCCGGACCGGCGCTTGCTGCACGCATATTAGGTGAAGTAACAGCAGAAAGGATTGAAACAGTCAGAAAAGCAACAGCAGTTGTGGAAAGAACACTTTCCGGAAGAAAAGCATTTCAGTATATGGCTATTCTTCATAATGACCGGGTTACAGGGATCAGAGATGGTAAAAGGGATTTCGGACAGCAGATAGAGGTTCGCTGCTGGGACAGTATTGATGCAAGAACTGCCACTCCCACAAAACTGCATTTTGATGATCTGGAGAAAATTGCAGCAGATATAATCAGGGAAGTGCCGGGGATTGTCAGTGTAACATATAATATCACTCCTAAACCACCTTCAACGATTGAAGCAGTATAGGTATCTGCATTATTCAATAATGGAGCAAAGGCACAGGGCCGCCTTCGTTAAAACTACGGCGGCCAAAGGGCACAGAGGCGAAAGGGTTAAGGCTTTACGGCTTTAGGGCGTGACGGTGTTATGACGTTAGGGTTTTGTAAAGGCTAAAACATAACCGTAACCTTTCCAGATTGTTTTAAGAGAGATATTCAGCATGTTTCCTGGAACGAAAGTATCGGGTGATATGAATTCAATTTTTGTTCCGTTTATCCGGTTAAATATTTTATTTCCTTTTTCGGATTCATCTGCAATAACTATCCTTGTTCCAGGTTTTGCCACCCTTATCATCTCATCGACTGCTTTCTGCTTGTTGCTGAACATGTTAAAGGCTCCCAGGTGAAATACTACATCAAAAAGCCTGTCGCGGAAGGGAAGTTGCTCCGCATCAGCCCTGAAAAGATAAATTGTATCCTTCCATCTTTTCATGTTACCTGAGCAATGGATCATCATCTGCTTCTGAATATCGATGCCGAAAATCTTCAGATTCTTTGCTTTTTTTCTGAGCATAGGAATATTATCTCCCGGACCAATTCCTGTTTCAAGTATAGTGTCGTTATCATGGATTTCCAGCTGATCAACCACCTCTTTTCTTGCACTTCTTACACCTCCGCAGAAGAGGAACATGAAATTGGTTGCAGGTGTATAGAATTTTGCATAAACCGATCTCACTATCTTTTCCCTTCTGCTGTTGTGAATAAGACCCTGCTCACCAAGAAAATCCAGGTAGCTTTCATACCGGATATAATTATTGCTGCAATTGTTGCAGGTCAGCACCGGAAGATCACCCGGCAGGGTATCCCGGTGTGAATGGTCCAGCTCTCCCTTACATACAGGGCAGCACAGAAAATCATTACTTAAGTCTTTCATGAAATTTTTTTTCTGTTTATCAGGTTTTTAACAAGATACATCAATTTGATCAGAATACCAATTCTGACAGATGTTTAATGGATTGTTCTTCTTTTTTTTGCATTTCAATAATTTTGGCTACTTTTATATAAGTAACAGATTAACATTAAACTGACTATTCGTAAATGAAAGTTTTTATTACCGGTTCATCCGGAATGCTAGCCAGGATGCTTATCAGATATCTGATTGATCAGGATATTGATATAGCTGGCCTTGACATAAAAGAGAGTGATGAATTTATTGCAGAAAAAAGGTTCAGATTTTATTGCTGCGACATCACGGAAAGTCATAAACTGAAATCGATCATTGAAGAAGAAAAACCAACCGTTGTGGTTCATTTTGCCAGTTCATTCAACAGAGTAAGGGAAAGAGAGAAGGAAATTGAGATTGATATCAAAGGTTCGGACAATGTCCTTGAGGCATGTAATCACACAACCTCCGTAAAACAGCTTATTTATTCCAGTTCGGCTGCCGTATATGGCGGGAAAAAAGGTAATCCATTATGGTTGAAGGAATCACAGCCCCTGATACCTGAATATTACAGGTATGGGATGAATAAAAAACAGGTGGAGAGGAATTATACCGATGCAATCATACGCAACGATCTTAAAATTGTCATATTGCGAATCTGTACAGTCGTGGGCCCGATTTATGACAAGCCGCGCAGCGTTGTTTCCATACTATTAAAACTAAGGTATATGCCCTCATTCACACGGGAAACAAAAATACAGTTCATTCATACTGAGGATATGGTTGCCCTGTTCGGAATGATAATGAATGACAGGGAAATAAGTGGTGTATTCAATTTTGCGGGCGAGACCTATTCAGTAGTGAAAGATATTGCACGCAATAAAAGCTACATTCCTTTGCCGGTATTTATAATCAAGGCTGTTTTAACCGTACTCTGGAATCTCAGGATTGTGAATCTGCAGCCTGCCGGCATCGGTAACAGTTTTTATCCCTTAATACTTGATCCGGCGAAACTGGTTTCCAGATATAATTACAAATTCAGGTATACATCCGATGAGGCCTTCATGGATGTGGCCGCCAGGAACAGATTGCCGGAGGGGACGAGGTTCTGAGGTTGAGGTTGAGGGAAAGACTTAGNNGGACTAAGGGACTAAGGGACTAAGGAACGAGGATTGCGAATTAAAAAATTAATATACCAACAAAGAAGGACAGACAATATTGTAAAACAGGATCAATATGAAGATAATATTAAGAGCAGGGATTTTTGTTTTGTTAATGGTCATATCAGGGATTTGTGTTGGACAGGATAATAACTGGACTCATTTCAGAGGTAACAGGCTTGATGGAGTAGCTGATGTGGCAAATGTTCCTCTGAAGTGGAGTAACGAATCGGGGATGACATGGAAAACTGAAATACATGGCAAAGGGTGGTCGTCGCCTGTTGTTTACGGTAACCAGATATGGATAACCACTGCAACGGAGGATGGAAAGGAACTATATGCCGTATGTGTCGATTTCCAGACGGGGAAAATAATCTATAACATAAGAGTGTTCACACCGTCTGATGTTCAGGGCAAACATTCGCTCAATTCCTACGCCACTCCGACCCCGTGTATTGAAAA
>DNOQ01000540.1 GCA_003501665.1 Bacteroidales bacterium
CAATTTTGATTTGAATATTGAGCAACTTACATCTGGCACGAAACATCATTTTTTCGGATATATCGGACAATGCCAGACAATACCATGGAGCGCATCCGGAAGATATATACTGGGTCTTGAGATTGATACAATCAATCGGATGCCACTTCCGGGAGAGGCTGCTACAATAATACTAATTGATACACAAGATGATAATAAAATTTTACGAATAGGTAAAACCTGCGCCTGGAATCCCCAGCAAGGAACCATGTTCTATTGGAATCCCCTGGCTCCCAATACCCAGTTCTTCTTTAATGACATGGATGTGAAAACTGGTGAAGTATTTGTGGTTGTTTACGATATTGAAAAGAACAAACGTGTGCATGAGTACCGGTATGAAGTTACACCTATTGGCAATGGAGGAGTTGCGGCTGATGGTTCTGCCTGGCTAGGTCTGAATTATGGTCGCCTGGCCCGGCTGCGATTGGTAACTGGTTATCCTGGAGCTGTTGACTGGTCACAAGATGAAGTAGCACCAGAGAATGATGGCATTTTCATTGTTGATATTAAAACAGGCAAGAAGCGGTTGCTTGTATCCTACCGTCAAATTGAGAATAGGTTAAAAGAGCGTGATCCTGATCTTGAGCATAACGGGCTATTCATTAATCATACCCTTTGGAATCGATCTGGCGATCAGATCTACTTCTTCATACGAGCCGGCTGGAATGGCAACAGCAGCAAACGGATAAATATCCCGTGCTCAATTCGGGCTGACGGTACAGACCTTGTTTTACACGATATTCACATTGGCGGGCATCCTGAATGGGCTGAGGGCAGCCTGTTAATTGGGCGACAAGGCAAAAACCAGGTTTTATATGATGTGGACGAAATGAAAGTGGTTGGAAAATTGGGAAACCCTGAGATATTTCCGGATCCTGAGGGTGACATTTCCCTTTCACCTGATGGACAATGGTTCGTTAATGGACATAAGCAGGGCGACAGAAATTTTTACACGGTGTATAGGTTCAGTGATGGCGCGTTTGTACGAAGCGAAGGAATTGACAAGGGAGCTTACAGTGGCGACACCCGTATTGATCCTGCCCCGCAATGGAACCGGACTAACGATGCTATTCTGGTACCCGGAATTGACAAAAACAAAACCCGGCAGATGTTCCTGATTCGGGTAATTCCCGGGGGAGATTATTAAAATGAGCCCTGAGGGTATTCTGACGGGCAGAGGAATAAAAAGACACATGAGTACGCACCCTTTTTCCATGACCTGAGAAGACTTGCAAAAAAAACCTGAAGTTTTCAAAAGATCAGTTGAGTTGACTGGATACAATTACTAAATTTAATTCTTATGAAAGGTTTTAGAAATATCCTTTTATTTCCTTTACTGGCTTCCTGCTCTGCTGTTGAGCAGCAAAAACCCAATTTTATTGTTATTCTTGTGGATGATCTGGGCTGGGCGGATGTGAATTGCAATAACCCGGGGACATTTTATGAAACCCCGAATATCGACCGTATGGCTGAAACAGGAGTGCGTTTTGCACAGGCATATTCTGCTCATCCTGTTTCCAGTCCTACCCGTGCCGCCATAATGACAGGCAAGCATCCCAACAGGGTGGGTATTACAGACTGGATCCCGGGAGACAGGCAGACAAAGAGACCTTTTCTGGGACCGAAAATAAATAATGAACTGGCACTTGAGGAATTCACTCTTGCTGAAAAGCTGAAAGAGAAAGGCTACAAAACCTGCTTTATTGGTAAGTGGCACCTGGGTGGTGAAGGATTCTATCCTGAGGACCAGGGATTTGATATTAACATTGGAGGAATGGACAAAGGTTCTCCACCCGGAGGATATTATTCACCTTATAATAATCCGAAACTAAAGGATGGTCCTGACGGGGAATATCTTACCGACCGGCTTACGAATGAAAGCATTAGCTTTATTGAGGAAAATCTGAAAGAACCCTTTCTGCTCTACCTTTCTTTTTATACTGTACATACTCCTATCCAGGCATCTGAAAAACATGTTGAGAAATTCAGGCAGAAACGCAATATGATGGGTTTATGGGATGATATCAATCAGACCGAAAGCCGCCAGGGATCTCCGGTTCCTCATAATGATACGGATCAAAGATTCTATCGCACAGAGGGAGAGGGATGGACAAAATTGTTCCAGGATAATGCCAACTATGCTTCTATGGTTGCTGCAATGGACGAAAATGTGGGAAGATTGATGGGTGCCCTGCAAAAAGCCGGACTGGATAATAACACATGGGTATTTTTCACCAGTGATAACGGTGGTCTCTCAACTCTTTACGCGAAAGGTGCACCCACTTCTAATGATAAACTCAGGGCAGGTAAAGGTTGGTGTTACGAGGGTGGCATCAGAGTGCCTTTCATTATCAAAGGACCGGGAATAAAAAATCCGGGAAGAGCAGTAAATCAACCCGTTGTAAGTATGGATATATTTCCCACCCTGTTATCACTGGCAGGTGTTAAACATGATAAGAATGACGGTGAAAATTTAATACCTGTTTTAAAGGAGGATAAGCAAATTCCCCGCGATGAACTTTTCTGGCATTATCCTCATTATCATGGCAGCGCATGGAAACCCGGATCAGCATTACGTAAGGGGGACTGGAAGCTTGTAATCCATTATGAAGACAACCGGACAGAACTTTTTAACCTGGGCGAAGATCCTGGCGAAACCACTGATCTGACAGATAAATTTCCGGAAAAAACAGAAGAATTGAAAAAACT
>DNOQ01000559.1 GCA_003501665.1 Bacteroidales bacterium
TCAGAAGAGAGGCTTGACTGGTCAAATCCGAACAGAACATTACTGCTGAATTCAACAACGATTCCTTCACCAACACGTTCAACCTTTGCATCAGGAACTGTTTTTTTTATTTCTTCAGCCTGTTTATCCATCTGATTGCCAATTATAGCACCTGCCCCGCCTCCAACAGCAGCTCCTATTATTGCACCCAGAGCAGTATTTCCTGAAGCCCTGCCAATTACAGCGCCCATTGCTCCACCCGCTGCGGTTCCGACAACTGCTCCTTTCTGTGTTTTGTTCCATGAAGCGCAGCCCGATAAAACCAACACTGCACTTAGAATCATAATTAAACTCAATTTCATTTTTTTCATAACAGATTTATTTAAAAGTATTAAAGGATACTTGTTCTTATAATAAACAATATTCCGAAAGGTAGGCTCTTCCGGATTGATAAGTGTTACACAACTTTCGGTAAGATTTACATCATTCACGCATTTGTCCTGAATAGTGAGAAAATTAATCCCATTGCTTCTTGTTCGTCTGCTGTAATGATAATGATTGCCCGGCCTTAGAACGCCAGAATGCCTATAACAGGCTCTTTATACACGTAAATGTGTAAATTATGTAAACTTTGGGAATAATTCTGTAACATTCTTTTAAAGTACACCAGGTACATTTACATCGGACAAATTTCGTTTCACCCTAAAATCAGTAATCATGAATAATAATGTAAAAGGATATTGGAACGAGAAAAAAGAAAAACTCAAGAAAAGCTATCCGAGCCTTACAGATAAAGACTTAAGCTTTAACGAAGGCAAGGAAAAAGAAATGTTAGAAATCCTTGGATATAAGCTTGGAAAAACAAAACTGGAACTGCTTGACATCATTATAACTGCATAATATGTTGTGTCGAGCCGTGAAAGTCCGTGAGGTGGGGATTAAAGGCGTATCAGATAAATAAATAAATAAATATGAAACACCTCAAGACAACCCGGCAGGGAAGAATCCTGCCCGGCAAGGAATAGTCAGCCACCGGAAGCGAGTTTTGCATCGTTATCAGAGATGGTAGCATGAAGCGTAAACAGTGACTGTTAAAGGTGTACTATTGAGCCTCGAAACATCTGTAATGTTGAAGCCTTAATTTTCACTACGATTGGGGCAACACTAAGATTGCGATAATGACGAACAATGGAGGCTCGACCGGGGTCTGAGGGTACATCAGAAGCAGAATGGGTTGTACGGAAACACGGGAGAGCCTGACGCCTCCGTGCGAAGAACGGCATAGAGGATGAGCCGTACCCAAAGGAATCCGGTTTCTCTGTAGATAATATCGCCTCCATAGAGAGAGATAAGAAAAGAGCGGTATCGCAATCGGTAACCAAACCGAGGGAAACCGAAGGGAAGGTGAAAGACGAAGGCAGTCTTAGCATCCCCATAGTACCGAAGAAAGCTGGGAAATCAGTCCCATGAAAGCCAGCGAGTAGGGAAGGGAAAACTTATGAGAGTATAAACTTATAAGGGATGCCTGAAATCGGGACTGCAATTTGGAAACATGGAATGGACCTGAATCATGACTAGAATGTCAACGGTAAGATTGCAGATAACAGAGCGAGCCGGGAAACACAGGGGTGAAGTGCTGTTTAGCCTGCACCAATTCATCACGGAAGAGTTGCTGATGGAGAGTTATAACTCACTCAACAAGAACAGCAGCGCGGGCATGGATGGTGAAGATTGGTATGAATATGGGAATAATACCCGTGAGAGAATACCTGAGCTGATGCGAAGGTTTAAAGCCGGAGAGTATAAAGCCCCCATGATACGCAAGGCATATATACCCAAAGGAGACGGGAGCTATCGACCATTAGGCATACCCACCATCGAGGATAAGGTATTGCAGGCAAGCGTTAGAACGGTCATGGAGCCGATATACGAAGTAGATTTTAAAGGATTTTCGTATGGGTTCCGGCCGGGGCGATCCGCTCACCAGGCCCTGAAATATTTGTTCAAAGAGGTTAGCTTCAATAGGATACGCTATATTATAGATGCAAACTTGCAGAACTACTTTGAAAGTATTAACCATGGGTTACTACGTGAATTTCTTGGACGCAGGGTAAACGATGGAGTGATAAGGAAGATGGTAGACAAATGGCTAAAAGCGGGAATACTTGAATACGGGCAGTTAACTTACCCGAAAGAAGGTACACCGCAGGGAGGAGTAATCTCCCCATTGCTAAGTAACATTTACCTGCACTATGTGCTGGATGAATGGTTTGCGGAGCAAATACAACCATTGTTAAGCGGGAGAAGTTTTATTGTGCGCTATGCCGATGATTTTATTCTCGGATTTGAAAAGAAAGAAGATGCGATGCAGGTAATGAAAGTACTACCGAAGAGATTTGAGAAGTACAAATTAAACCTGCATCCGGACAAAACCAAGGTAGTTGATTTATTCACTGCATTTGGACAGGGAGACAGGAGTTTTGACTTCCTGGGATTTACGCATTATATTGGGAAAAGCCGAAATGGCACGCCGATATTAAAACGAAAAACCAGTAGAAAGAAGTTAAACAAGGCTGTCAAGCAAACCGAAGAATGGATAAAACGGAACAGGCACAAGAAACTTAAGGAGTTAATTACGGAACTGAATGTGAAGCTAACGGGACACTACTCATACTACGGTATTACCTTTAATTCCAGAGGTATCAATCGTTTCTATGAGGCTGTGAAACGTATACTTCATGTGTGGTTAAACCGTAGAGGAGGTAAACCAATTTGGAATTGGGAGAAGTTTTGTTCTCTGATCTATGATTGGATACCTTTGAAAAGCTCTAAAATCTATCATTCATTCGTTTAGTGAATCCGGTTTTAGAGGAACCGTATGCGGGAAATCCGCTCGTACGGGTCTGTGGGAGTAGAGTACTGATAATGTTAAATCAACACCAGAAAGTGTTCCACCTGCAATCCCTGTAAATATTATTGCCGCAAGGATCGGAGATGTGGCTTTTGTGGGATTTAACGTTGAGATGCTTACTGAAGTAGGGATGGCAATCAAAGCCGGTTCACCATTTAAGTATACTTTTGTGATTACCCATTGCAACGGATACAGCGGTTATCTTCCGCCTGCGCATCTTTATAAAGAGGGAGGTTATGAGGTTAATTCAAGTCCTTTTGAAATAGGTTCGGCAGAAATAGTTGTTAAAAGAGCCCTGAGGATGCTCTACGATTTAGAATAGTTTTCTGATAAGATAAATCAGCAGGGATAAAACAACACTTGCCAGTACCATTGTAGTTATGGGAATGAATATTTTTACATTCTCTTTTATAATTCTTATATCACCCGGCAAATGACCTATCCATCCCATTTTATTTCCTGCAAAGTATATTATTACACCCGCAACAACAAGGA
>DNOQ01000144.1:0-2034 GCA_003501665.1 Bacteroidales bacterium
CTGAAGTTTTTCAGATAGCGCTCATTATGATCCGCAGGATAGTTCTGGTCATAATCACCGAACTTGTAATTTACACTTGAAATGATCTCGTCTTTGTCACTTTTTACCATAAGTATCCTCGTTTCCCTGAGCTCTTTTAACGCTTTGATGAGACTGATTTTGCGGACAAGATCATTGAACATTGATTCTCTTATCTCAGGTGAACAGAGATTTCTTCTGTCAAGCTGAGCCGTCAGGATCTTAACATCGGTATAATTTTTACCACCCTCAAGAATATTCTTATCATTTTCTTTAACTTTTCCCGTGGCAAAAATTTGATAATGATGCCCGCTCTGGAATTCCCAGAGATTATAAACGACAATAGTTGGTAATCCCGTGAAAGCCAGTCTGTAATCATTATCCACCCTGCCGATGATAAGTACACCGTCATAATTGTTTTTATTATTCTGAACTTCATTGAACGCTTTGGTTATTGTTCCCTTGAATTCAATGAAATCCACCCCGGGACAAGCCTTAATAAGAGACTGCAGAACCTGTTCATGCGTTATGAAGGTCAGTGGGGCTCCTCCTGAGCCTGTGCAGCCACAGCCCGCTGAGGTAAAAATGGTAAAGACTCTTGTATTTCTGTTTTGTGCAAGAATACCTGCGCAGAAAAATACAGTTAATGAAATAATCAGGAGAATCTTTTTCATGGTAATTTATTTTATAGTTTTTGTCATTACAACCGGAAGATAAATATATTTTTAATTTTGCGGGCATCAAATTCCTGATTATGGTTTATAAAAATTTATTGAAATTAATATTATTATTCCTCATAACCAGCCAGCCTCTTTTTGCCCAGACAAAAGCAGTTAATCGCGAAAAATACCGGATCCATATTTCACAGACTGATGAACATATAAATATCGACGGTGTATTGGATGAACAGGCCTGGCTGCACGCAGAACCTACAGAAAGATTTCAGCGTGTAACCCCTACTGATACGGGATATGCAATGGCACAAACAGTTTCTTTTGTAACTTATGATAAAACAAATCTTTATGTTGGAGCCATATGTTATGATCCCACTCCCGGGAAACGGCCGGTTGAATCGATGAAAAGGGATTTTTCATTCAATCTGAATGATAATTTTATGTTTTTTATCGATACATATAATGATCAGACCAATGGATTTGCATTTGGTGTCACTGCAGCAGGTTCTCAGGCCGACGGACTTCAATACCAGGGAATAAGAGTTGATTATAACTGGGACATTAAATGGAGATCGGCAATAAAAAGTTATGATGACAGATGGGTTGTGGAGTGTGCAATTCCTTTCAGGAGTCTGAGATATTTTGGCGGAGAGAAGGAATGGGGCATCAATTTCGGCCGCCTCGACCTGAAAAACAATGAGAAATCAGCATGGGCTCCGATGCCCAGGCAATTCCCCCACTGCTCCCTGCCATATACCGGAACTCTTGTCTGGGATGAACCTCTGGAGAAATCAGGCCCCCGCTTTTCACTCATACCTTACGGTATTGCAAGAGTCACTACTGATAAGCAAAATGGCCAGGATGCAAAATGGGACTGGAATGCAGGCGTTGATGGTAAGATGATACTGTCAACATCAATGAACCTCGATCTGACTGTAAATCCCGATTATTCCCAGGTTGAAGTTGACAGGCAACAGATAAACCTGGACCGTTTTGAATTATTCTTTCCGGAAAAAAGACAATTCTTTCTTGAAAACAGCGATCTCTTTTCCAGTCTGGGAAAAACCGGTATCCAGCCGTTCTTTTCACGACGTATCGGTCTGAATGTACCGGTGAATGCCGGATTAAGGCTTACAGGAAGGTTTGGGGACAGATGGCGGATCGGGTTGATGGATATCCAGACAGGAGAACAAGGACAAATTCCTTCCAGTAACTTCGGGGTTGCGATTTTACAGCGGAATATTTTCAGCAGATCGAGTATTGTGGGATTTATGGTAAATAAGCAGGTTACCGGTAAATACAGTGATGAAGTCACTGATATACTTAAATATAACAGGGTGGC
>DNOQ01000144.1:2229-2585 GCA_003501665.1 Bacteroidales bacterium
AACCGTCGATCAGGCATGGGTCGGGGCTGATTTTAACGCTGAAACAGGTTATATCAGACGTACAGGATATTATGAAATATCTCCTTCCATAAATTACCTTTTTTACAGTCCGTCAGAAAGCAAATTACTGAGTCATGGTCCAGGTGCTGATTTTGAAATAATCTTTGAGCCTTCTCTGGGGATGACCGACCGCGAAACAAAACTTCTGTATACTATCGGATGGAAGAACAGAAACCAGCTGACACTGAATGTGTCCGAAGATTATGTGAAGCTTGGCAGTGCATTTGATCCTACAAATACGGGCGGATTAAAACTACCGGCGGGATCAGACTATAACTGGAAAAGTGCCGGTATTT
>DNOQ01000345.1 GCA_003501665.1 Bacteroidales bacterium
ATGAACCTCCACCCTTTAAGTGCTGTCAGCCTGCCTGTGGTTACAACAACAGTTTCCCCGGCAGGGATCTTTAATATCCTGCGCGCATCCTCTTTGTTTCCCGGCTTATAAATATCAGTATTTATCCTTGTCGGAAATTTTATTACTGATCCCCTGTTGACCTTTCCCCCGCTTCGATTAATCATATCATTTATTGCAGCTTCATCACCTGAAGCCAGTATAATATTTACGTTCCCTATACTGTTGAAGAACATTTTTTCGAAAGCTTTTGCCAGATATCGCCCAAACCGGTACTTTGATATCTGCAAAGGATTTTCCAGACCCGGGAAGCGGTAACAGATATTCCTGAATCCGAAGTTTTTGATTGCCGGAAGGATCTCCTGCCGCTGAATGAATACGTTCTTATACTCTGGTTTTAAAATTCTGCTTTTGTAATACCTGAGCAGAAAGAAACACATCAACCTGTCGGGTATGGCATGCTTTGTTCTTGTTTTTTCATATCTGGCGATCGCAAAAAAGTTATAAACAGTTCCTTTAATTTCTTTACTGAACCATTTCCCGACCGGTTCATTCCGCTCTGTAACAATTCCGACAAGAGCAAGATCACCATCAAATGATGCTATCAGGTTCCTGGCGAAAGAGAGATACCCTCCGATCGGATAATCTTCAAAATTCGTAAAATCAATCACCAGTATTTTTTTATTCCCTGCTGTCATTTGATGTGTTTCGGCTAATTGCATAATGATTTATACAATTCAAGGTAATTACTGACCATTCGTTCAATTGAGAACTCCTCTCTGATCCTTTGTACACCTGCAGTTCCCATTTGTTTACGCAATTCAGGATCATTCAAAAGCGACTGAAGTCTGGATGCCAGTGCATTGTGATCTGATGGACCGATCAGAAATCCTGTTTTGCCTTCGTCAACCAACTCGTTTGTACCGCCGCCATCAGTAGCAACCACCGGTTTGGCCATTGCCATATATTCAATTACCGAGTTTGAAATGCCCTCGGTATATGTTGAAAGGACGCAAATGTCCATTATATTTATGTAAGATTCAATTTCCGATCTGTTACCCAGTAACCTGAAATTCCGGCTGTATTGGTCATCAATATAATTTACCGATCCAGGGGAATCGGTACCGGTTCCGATTGCAAGAAAAGTAACATCATTGCCTTCTTCCAATAATTTCCGGGCTGCCATGAAATAGGTCGGATAATCCTTTTTTGCTGAGAAAGTAGCAACCATTCCTATTACATATCTTGTGGTAATTTTCAGCTGATCCCGCATTATCTCTTCGGGAATTATCTTCGCTATTCTCGCAAAATCAAACCCATTATAAATAACCCTGCTTTTCCCATCAGGGGAACCGTATGCTTTAAGACCTGCTGCAGAGTTTCCCACAATATAATCCGAAAAAGGGAAAGTCAGCTTTGCCCTTATCCAGTTCTTATTCAGTATTTTGTATTTCCGGGGAGAGTTGGTGACCATACCATTGACCAGCTTTATCCTGAGCAGTCTGCATAAAGGAGCAGAATATACGGCGGTCATGCTGTCCCAGCAATGTACAATGTCGGGTGCGTAATCCCTGAATAACCTGAACAGATTCCCGAACATAAACATATCCTTCCTGGAATTTCTTTCCACAAAATGAATTTTTACACCCAGATCAAAGATCTCTTTATAATGAACCTCATAACTCATTAATACAAGTTCAAATTCAATATCACTTATCAGTCTCAGCCGTTTAAGTAGTTCAGTCAGCCTGCGTTCCATCCCGCCTGAACCCAGCGAACAGATTATGAACAAGATCCTCATATCGGTGAGTCAGATATTTCGGGGTTCAACAGTATGATGATTAAAATACTTAAGGTAATGTTTGTAAAGATAAAGTGTTCCTTTTGATATAAATCCCCGTGTCCCTTTATCTGTAAACGACCGTATCTGCATCAGCAATGTCGGGCCATCCGAATACCTTATAAAGGACCTGCCATCCCAGTATATCTTTGGCGTGAACCGGTTTATCCTGTTGATCCGGTAACGGTCATTGTTTTCAATTTTATATCTTATATCAAGTATATCATTTGCTACGTTTGATAACTTAAATCCCAGAATATCCGATATCTCCATACCGGTTTTTGTTGCACTGCCGCCCGGCCAGCAATGGAAAAGTACTTTTTTGTTCAGTTTCTCCTCCAGTATTGATTTTGAAGAAGTTAATTCCCAGCGGATCCTGCTGTGATACTCTTCATCCGTCTCATAATATTCATTAAGTCTGTTTACTGATTTGTATTTCGCAGCTTCCTGGTCCAGTATGCCCTTCCAGTTATCGTTATTAAAAAATCCTTTGCCTCCGTTTTCTTTTACATAATTGCAAAGATGTTCTTTAAGCCCGTTATCAGGGAAAAACCTTTTTGATGAAAGACTTTTTTCGTGTTCATATACTGGTTCTCCGTAATTGATCAAAGCTTCATCATCTGTCTGAAGCTTATATTTAATCTCCGGATTATTATTCCACGTCATCCAGATATACTTATCTCCCGGGTGCCGGTAATCAATTATTTTATCCGATTTCGGGTACCATGTATGGGTCATTGCATGGCTCTCAACCGACATAACGCCATCTTTTTCCATTTCTCTCATCTCATCCCACGACAGGAATCCGGTGGTGGGGAGTGAAGATATCTGAACATTTTCATCAAACCTTTTCCTGACCCCTCCCTCCCTGTCAACAAATTCAGGATTTACATAAATGGTACCTCTGAAGCCATATTTTTTCATTAATGGGTAAGCAAAAATCCAGTTATCGAGATACCCGTCATCAAATGTAAAAACAACCGGCTTTGCCGGAAGAGGCTTTGAATGAAAAATATAGTCATGAAGCTGCATCAGGGAAATGCTTTCATAGCCGTTTTTTCTTAAAGTCCTGAGCTGATCTTCAAATAATTCAAACGGACACGTCAGATAATTCCAGTTCCATTTCTTTTCGGGAATCCCGACACTATGATACATTAGCACAGGTACAGGTTTCGAGAATTTAGTGCTCATGATGTAATGATATTAACGTAATCTCCGACTATCTTCCGATAGTCGAAGTGTTCGTCATAATATTTCTTTGCATTTAACCTGAGATAACTCCTGATCACGGGATCTTCAGTAAGCTTTTCGATTGCTTTTGCAAGGGCTCCTGTATCGCCTGTCCTGTATAAAATTGCTGTTTCATTATTTGTCAGGAAATTATTTATGCCCGGGGCATCAGAGGCAATTACGGGAAGAGAGTTGTGCATAGCCTCAAGCAATGCAATTGGCGTCCCTTCAAAATCGGAAGATATTACATAAAAATCGGCAATGGAATACAATTCATGTATAGTCTCCAGGGGGACATTTCCCTGCATATATACGAATCCGGAAAGACCATTTTCATCCAGATATCTTAACAGGTCTTCCCTGAGGATACCGTCTCCTGCATAAACAAGCCTGATTTTCTGCTTCACCAGAAAATCGTTGCCCAGTAAGTTCAAAGCCCTGAGGACATGCAAGGGATTCTTCAATGGTTTAAGAGACCCCACAAACAGAAAGACCTGACTATCGGCAGGAATTTTGTACCTCTGGCGAAGTTCCGTCATGGTCAGAGATGAAGTCAGGAAAGGAATTAAAGGCGGAAGATATCTTATATCCAATCCGGTCCTGTTGCTGTACTCCTCACATATCCGATATGATACACCGGTAATTGCCCTGGCTTTTTTAAAGAATATCTGAAAGGGAAGTTTAAATCTCCACCTCTTCATGCCTCCTCCATGGATAGTAAAAGAGTAAGGCACGTTGAACAGGACTGAAAAGAGGGTCACCGGGATATAAACAAGCCATGATGCCCTCGAAAAAGACGTATAAATTGCATCAGAATTCCGGCTGCTTTTATATAAAAATAGAAATAACTGTAAAGGGTAAATTAACCTGACAGGTTTTATTCTTTTGATCTTATAAAGTTTTATCCCGCTGATCCCGGGATCAGAATGACTGATAAGAACTATTTTATGACTTTTTGAGATTTCCCTCAGCAGATAGTAATTAAATACTTCGGCACCTCCTGTAAAATCAGGGTAGATCTGTGCAAAAACAAATGTTATCGTTTTTCCCTTCAATTGCTTATACAAATGGTGACATATTCGAAATTACCCACCTGTGCTTACCTGTGGATGTTTTATCTATCTCCCTGACGATTTCAATTTCGATATTGATATTGTCCCCAAGATATTTCCGGATCTCACTTTTTATTTCCTGTTCATTTTCATGTCTGAATGAATTATTTGTTTCAAAACAGAGCTTCAGATCATTCAATGAATTCTGGATGACCTGGAATTTATCAATCCCGGTGAAATTATGCCTGAAAAAGAGGGTCCAGAATGATCCTGTGACCCTGTTGCCATTGGGACCAACAATCACATCCATGGTCCTCCCTTCGACTCTGTCGAGCATTGGCAGATTCACCCCGCAGCTGCATTTAAATTCAGTAGCCTTAAAAGCCCCCATATCTCCTATTTTGTACCTTATTAGCGGGAAAGCATAATTATCCAGGTCGGTCACAATGATTTCTCCCGTTTCACCGGGTTGCACATATTCTCCTTTTTCATTTAAGATCTCGACAAAAAGGTGATCGACGCTGATATGCAAGCCATCATGTGCTGTACACTCGCTGGCTATCTGGCTTACCTCCCTGCAACCATATCTGTTAAAAACTTTCCGGCCGAAGCCCTTTTCAATGATCTCCCTTTGAAAATCAAACAAAGTTTCTCCGGCGCTGATAACTGCTGCCGGTTTGTAGATGTTCAGTCCATTCCTGATCATGTATTCAGACATGAGGGATAGCCCTGTAGGATAACCTATAATTAAAGCGGGTCTGAATTTATTTATAAAGCGTATGTATTCAGCGATCTTTTCATCATAAAGAGTAAAGGATGAAAGTATTTCATATCTCCGTATTGCTTTCCTCTTAATTTTTTCAAGCAGGTTTTCGGTTTCATTCATATCTCTTAATGCTCCCCAGAGTATGACATTTTTTTCACCATATTGCCATCCCGACATCATGTCGCCCCTTATATAACATGCTTCAGCATACGTATTGCCTGAATCTGAAAAGAAATGCATACTCTCACCAGTGGACCCGCTCGTGGAGTTACTTTTAAAGGCACGAGCAGGAAAATTTACGGCTTTCAGATCATTGATCCGTTCCCTGATGATTTTCTTTGTAAGGAAAGGTATTTGCGGTATATCCTGAATACCCTTAATATTTTCCAGTATTTCAGAATAATAAGGTACATTCCGCCTGGCATGATCCAGCAGTTTCGATAATTTCTCATTCTGAAACCTTCTGATACTGTCCTTATCCCAGGAAAGGAAGTCAAGAGTAAAATTCAGATCCTTATATAATTTGTTCTTTAATAAATAAAGCGCGGCTGATTTGGAGAATTTCATACTGTGCAGGTCTTTTCTTAGTTAATATTCTTATTCTCAGAAAAAGATTCATTTAAAATTGCACTCACATTTTCATCAGGGCAGATGAACTGTTTTATGAAGTTCGGATCCATTATTCGCAGGATCCTGTTAATAAGAGTATACTTTCCGGATTTAAGAATAATTTTATGATTCAGGTAGTTCAGGTTTACCGAGAGATGTAAAAAGGGATTGAGAACTGTGTAACGGTTAATTCTGTACGCCTTGTAGAAGGAATAATTATCGCATGAATACCTGGCATTTATTTTTTTCGAATTCGAGATTTCATCTTCATGTTTTCTGTACAGAACGGTTTCAATATCGTTAAAATGCAATTTGTAATTATTTCGTGTAGCTTTAATCCACAGGGGGTAGTCATCAATCATAGGAAATCTCTCGTCAAATCCTCCGAGCTTTATCAGTGTTTCTTTGTTAAAAAAGGCGGTTGATGCCGGGATCCGGTTACCTTTCAGTAACTTCAGATATTGCTTTTTCGCATCTGCCTTAAAAAAAGATCTGTCCAGTTTGTTCCAGTATTCATTGACCAGTTTTTCGTTAGTGCAGGTCATTTTCTTCCCGTAAGAATTAAGTTTGAACCAGATATGTCTGCTGAAAAGGAAGGATATCGGTTCAGACGAGTTCAATACAAATGACACATTGCTTTCGATACAATTACTGAGTAAGATGTCATCACCGGCAATTATTTTTATCCATTCACCTCCTGCAGATTTTATTGCCCTGTTCTGGTTTGGCGCAATACCTGTATTAATTTTTGTTGTTATCACTTCTGCCTTTACAAATTTTCCTTTATTTTTTTCAATCCAGCTGCGGCAGATCTCAACGGTCTTATCCCCGGAGCAATCATCCGTAACTATGAGTTCAATATTCTGATATGTCTGATTTCCGGCGCTTTCAAGAGTCTCCAGCACATATCCGGATGAATTATAGGTTGTAATAATTACTGTTACCAGCGGAAGTTTATTTTGGTCTGAGTTCATGATCATTAATTGTGCTGATATTTCATCAGTTGGTTATCTGAATGAATTGAATCAAAAGGTCAAATATCTTATTCACACTATCAAAAGCTTCAGGTGTTGCTTTTGAAGGAGGAATTTTTATCTGGAACCTCCTCTCCAGAAAAACAAGCAGTGACACCATAGAAAAAGAATCCACGTAACCGCCCGAGATCAGCGGCGTATCATAATCAATTTCTTCTTCAGTATCTTCCAGAAATTCATCTTTTATATACTTATAGATTATCTCTTTAATTTCTTCAGAAGTCATTTTTCCCATAAATCAGAGTTTTATGTTAATAATTTATCATATCAATCATTTTCAAGAGTAGACAGATCTCCCGTATCTTCACCCCATTCTCTTGCACGAAGCAGTCGTCTCATAATTTTACCGCTCCTGGTTTTAGGCAGTTGGTCCATAAATGCTATCTCCTGGGGCATGGCTATGGAAGAGAGTTTCTTCCTTACAAAGTTCATTATCTCAAGTTCCAGTTCCTGGTTGGCTGTTAATCCCGGCTTCAATGTTATAAATGCTTTAACAACCTCCATATTAACCTCATCAGGTTTTGCGACCACTGCTGATTCAGCCACTGCAGGATGCTCGAGCAGAGCAGATTCAACCTCAAAGGGACTTACAAGGTGCCCACCGGTATTTATAACATCATCATCCCTGCCAATGAACCAAAAATATCCTTCACTATCGACATATGCTTTATCTCCTGAAATATACCATCCGTTCACGAACTTCTCCTGATATTTTTTCTCATTATCCCAATAAGTTCTCATCATAGCAGGCCATCCGGGCCTGAATGCTATCAATCCGACCTTCCCGGGCTCCTCAAGTGGTTCAAATGTATTCTTATCAAGAAGTTTACTGACAATTCCGGGAAAAGGTTTTCCCATTGAACCTGCTTTTATCTTCATCCCCGGGTAATTGGAGATCATTATCGAGCCTGTCTCGGTCTGCCAGAAAGTATCGTGGAATGGTTTCCCAAAGACTCTTTCAGACCAGAGAACCGCTTCCCGGTTTAACGGCTCTCCCACACTGGCCAGGTGACGGAAGCATGAAAGATCATAATTCCTGATAATTTCATCACCGGCTTTCATAAGTGCCCTGATGGCAGTTGGAGCTGAATACCATACAGTAATCCGGTTTCGTGCAATAAAACTGTACCATTTTTCAGCTGAAAAACCTGAATCCAGCACACATTGTGTTATACCCAGACTCCACGGGCCTATTATACCATAAGAGGTACCGGTAACCCAGCCCGGGTCAGCTGTACACCAGTAAATGTCATCTTCCCGTAGATCCAGCACCCATTTTGCAGTAATATATTGTGAAATGAGTGAATAGTGAACATGTTTTACCCCTTTGGGCTGCCCGGTGGTACCCGATGTATAATGCAATACAGACGGAGATTCAGCTTTTGCAGGAAAAATATCGAAATTATTAACAGGCTCAGCCTCCTGAAGACTAAAAGTAATTTCTCTCTCCTCCGGCTTTTTTGACTTCAGATCATCAACAACTATAATAAATTCGAGAAACGGGAGCCGATCGCGGATCTTTCTTATCTTGTGCAGGTGTTTACTTTGAGTAATTATTGCACGTGTCTGCGCATTTTCGAGGCGAACGTATAGTGATTCGTACTCAAATGCCGAAAATAAAGGCTGAACAACAGCTCCTGCCTTGAGTATACCAAGAAAAGAAAAATAGAGTTCAGGTATCCTGTCCATGAACAGACAGATCCTGTCTTCATGCTTTATACCCAGATTCTGCAGGAACCTGCCAATTGTATTGCCTGCCAGACGAAGGTCATTGAAAGTGAATTCTCTTACATTACCTTTGAAATCTTCATAATGCAGAGCTATTTTCCCTGAATTTCCCTGATCACAGATCCGGTCGGAGCAATACCATCCGATATTTATGACTCCTCCCTGTTTATATCCAAGCTCATCTTCAATATGGGACCAGTAAAAGCTCTTTATTCTTTGTCCGTAAGAACCGATCTGAGACATATTTTAAAATTCATTAAAATTACCAAAGGACTATTCTGTTTCAGGCTTCTGTTGCCTTTTATTCCAGATATATGCTGTCATGGCTCCGGTCATAAGGAAAAATACCGGATCGTTATACTGAAAAATCGATAATGCCATAAATAGTATAATCATATAAACAGCTATAAACACTTCGGTTTTTTTCCTGTCATCGACATAGCTTCGCCAGGTAATCAATAAATTTCTGCCCAGCCATCCATAGAACAGAATAAATAACAATGTCCCTATAATACCAAGCTCACAGAGTTGAACCATGTATTCCGAATGCATTGCATATCTGCCCTGAAACTGTGCGAAATTCTTTACACCCACACCTCTTACCGGGTATTTTTTAAACAGATCCCAACCAAGAATATAGAAATAACCCCTGTCGCCAAACTTTTCAAGTATGGTCCCTTTCACCTGATAATAATAGAGATCATCCTGTGCCTGCTCAGTCGTTTCCGCTAACCTTTTACCGAGATATGTATTCTCAATGATAAAATAAAATGTTGCTGATATAAAAACTGCCCCAAAGAATATGACTGCAATATTATGCAGAACTCTTTTAGATCTGTGAATATAGAAGTGTGAAAGGAGCAGGATCACAAAACCGCCGAAAGCATTTCTCGAAGCTGTCAGCAAAATAATAAAGAATGGAAATATTACCAGTAACAATAATTGTTTCAGGCCAATACCCTTAAACACATATTTCAGATAGATAAACACAATGAGAGTCAGTGCCGAGAATGCGATGGAATTTGTTTCTATTTTATCCCCAAGGCGGAACAAGTTGCTTGCTCTGCCCTCTTCAAAAATAAAGATCAATATCAGTTTCACGTATAATCCTGCTATAACAATATTCAGAAGCTGGTCGCGATCCTCAAAACTCTCGGCTGACATCACCCATAACGCCATAAGAGGTCCGGCCAGATAGACAAAGAATGTAAAATAAGCCTGGCCTGTATTAAGACCCAGTAAAATTGTATTGATAAATGCATAGATCACCCATAATCCCCAGAATATAACCGGAGCCCTTATGATAGTCTTCATAAAATTAAAATTGGCAATATTTACGAAAACTGTCATGAACATCAGCATTAAAATTGACCTGCTGGCTGCATCTGCCTTGAGTACAAAAATCTGAAATGGCAGCCATATCAGCAGAACAAATAAGAACGCGTATTTTACTTTGAGATATTTAAGCATCACGGATAAAAATCAGGATCTTTTTAAATTGAACCGGTGATCCCTGTAGTATAAATTAAATCAGGTATTCCGTTGTCAATCATATCGCCGATCAGAAGCCGGGTCCTAAGATCGACTCCCTGCTTAGTCAGATGATAGGGTGAATCAAAGACCAGTGAATCAGCCATCCTGTACCTTTCAGGTGTGCCAAGCAACCTTAATGATCTTTCATTTAACTTCCGGTATAGTTCTTCAATCTGAACCCTGCTGTTATCATAAGACGATGCCTGGAAACAGGGAAAGGTAATGAAGAAAGAAGCCCCAAGCTTGTTTAATTTATCATTAAACCTGCTGAATTCTTCAAGCAGATCATCATTCAACTTTCTGCTTTCAGGCCCGGATGGTATTATTTTCCTGGGTGATAAGTTCCAGTGTATGTCAGCATCTCCGTATTCATTGAAGGCATTTACCGTATAAATACCTTCACTCCGATCGAAAATATATTCATCGGGATTGAATTTTGAAAACGAATATTTCGGAACATATTCAATTATGTTGAATAACTGTTGTTTTCTTAAGGTCCTCTTATTATCAGAAGGAATGTCAAGGAGTGTTTTCAATAATGCTTCTTCCCCGTAAGCCGCTCTTCCATAATATTGGGAATACTCCAGAGCCAGAATTACAACATCCCCGGGTTTTATATAATTCAGGGCATTATCAAGCATATACAGAGCTCCAACACTCATTTGTATTCCGGCATTCACCGGATTTAATTTCAGTGAATCTTTTATAAGCCTGCTGTTAAGTCCGAATGTTATATTTGAACCCCCAATCAGGATCAGGCGGGGCGCAGGCACATTAACCAGCAATGAATCTTTTTTTATTTCACTGAATAACTGCGAGTAACGGGATTTTGGCGTTGGCGGGAGAAATAATCCAATAATGATCAGTAAAATTATTACTGCAAAAAATACAGAAAGCCTGCGTAGAAACAAAGCCATAATTCTTATCAGAACTGAAAGTATATAAACTCCTGCGGATCGCTTTTAGATAAAGAAATTACTATAATCAATCCGATGTAGACCCCCCATCTTAATACCCGGTATTTCAGCTGCTCCAGCTGCAGTACATGCTGTTTGTTCCGCTGAATGATCTCCACAGCTATGAAAAGGATAATCAGTATCAGTAATCTCTTTGGAAAGATCTCAGGTATTGTGAACAAAGATGAAGAAAATAGAATACTGAGGTACTCGCCTGATTGAACAAGAGATCCTGACCTGAAAATTATCCATGAAATAATAATAATTATAATTGTAAAAACTGTTTCCGGTATAACCACTACCAGATCACTATTTCTGATCCCTAATGATTTTAAAAGTTTCTTCCTTGGCCTGGACTGCCATCTGTGAATAATAAGAAATACACCATGGAACAATCCCCACACAATAAAGGTATAATTTGCTCCATGCCATAAACCGGTCAGAAACCATGTTATCAG
>DNOQ01000507.1 GCA_003501665.1 Bacteroidales bacterium
AATTTCTCCATGGTTATCCAGTTACCATTATCAGTCCGGTGACGGTAATCGAGTGTATCCTCAACACCATCTAATACCCAGACACTTTTCTGGGAATACCATGATGGCCGGATTCTTGCAACACCTCTGCCATATTTTTCAACAAGTCCGATCTCCAGAGCTGCTGCATCCGACATTCCGTTTGCCCCGTTAGGAGTTTTTATAAGTCCGGGCTGACCATAATTCGGAACTATGTTTCGCATCGAGATTACCCCGCCTGTATTGCCTTCCATACCATACCGGTCAATAGTCATCAATAAACCTTCGGTATTACCCGCGACACTTTTATTTTCAATCCTGAACATATCCCAGACAACATCCTTAGTGGCTACATTTTTATCGATACCGAAACGTTGTGTATTCAGGCTATGAACTCCTCCGGTGATGATTTCTGTTGTAAGTCGGATAGCATCATCGAATCTGCCTTCCATCAGATAATATTTTGCCAGGAGATGTTTGCAGGCAGCCCTGGTAACCTGACCTTTGTTCACAAGGTTGGCTTCAGGGACATGCTGAACTGCAAATTCCAGATCCTTAATCATCTTTAACCAGATAGATTCTTTTGTTGTTGTATAAAAATCCACCTTTGGTGCAGTTATCTCTTCAAGGACCAAAGGAACATCACCATATTGCAGTGTTTTGGAATAATATCGGAAAGCTCTCATAAAATAAGCACCACCCAACAATACGTTTTTCGAAGCTTCAGATTTGAATGTTGCCTTATCGATTCTGGAAATAACCGTATTGCAATCCTTAATAACATAATAAGACTGATCCCAGTACCAGCCAATCTTGGTGTAAGCATTATTGTTGTAAACCCCGTCGGGAAGCATTTGCTTGTTCAGATCCTGCCAGGGGGTTGCTTTATCCGTACTTCCGTCAACTCCAACATCAGAGTATTTCAAATTTGTGCAAAATGGAGACTGATCGGTACAAAATTCTGTTCTCAGACTGACTAAAGCATTATCCAGAACAGCTTGTAGCCCGGCTTCATTAATAAGAACATTTTCAGGAGCATAAAATGACAGAGGATGCGGTTCAAGGAAGCTTTCACTACATGAACTGCCAACAAGTATTATCACCATAATACTCATTATCACTGATATTTTATTCAAATATTTCATATTGTATATATCTAGACAGGTTTAACAATTAAATAGTCAGGTTTAACCCAAATGAAAAAATGCGTTGGGCCCGCGTTCCATCCTCCGGATCTCCAAATTTCCATTCCGGAGCCCAGATACCGGCATTTCTTATGTTGAACATGATTTTAACATTATTGATGAATGTTCTGTTCAGTATATTTCCAGGTAACCGGTATGCAATGGCAACATTTTCCAGGCGTATATAAGAACGGTCAAACCAGCTTGAATAGCCAACACCAGCGGCAGGTGCCGACCGCAAACGGGCATATTTATCAGACAGATTATCAGGAGTCCAGTATGGAATATCCCATGAATTACGGCGGTCTTCGATATGATTGTCATGTTTTGCCAGATCATAAACCGATTTCTGACCCCAAAGTGAATACAGAACAAAGGATGCTTCTATATTCTTATAAATATTAAAACTGTTTGTCAATGTCCAGGTAAAACGCGGAGTTCTGTAACCCTGAAATTGTTTATCATCGTCAGTAAGCAACCCATCGTTGTCCACATCCTGTAACCTGAAATCACCCGGAGCCTGATTCCACTTTGCTGCTTCTGTTTCTTCTCCCGGTCTCCATGTTCCAAGTATCCTGTAATCCCATATTACATCTTTGGCCTGACCGATGAACCAGTTGTTGGTTTTATCATCAGGCTCTTTCTGGCCAATTACATTACCTGCTTCATCAAAAACATCAAATTTTTCACCTGTAATTGACACTATTTTATTTCTGTTTAAAGAAAAAATCAGATCTGAATGCCATTCAAAATTGCTCTTTTTCATGTTCAGGCTGTTCAATGAGAGCTCTATTCCCTTATTCCTGACTTCCCCCAGATTGGCATAAACCCTGTTATAACCTGTTATTGTTGGCAACTCACGATTTACCAGTACATCGGTTGTTGACATTGTGTATGCCTCTACGGCACCTCTCAGAATACCCTCAAACAGCGTAAAATCCAGTCCAAGATTGAAAGTCTGGGTTCTTTCCCACTTCAGATCTTTGTTTTCCATCGAATTGATAACCAGTAAGGGAATAGTTGATGCAACCCCGTTTTGGTTTGCATTCAATGATTTTCCTGATGCAATTCGCGAAAGAGCTGCATAATTTGTAATGGCCCGGTTCCCGTTGACACCCCACGAAGCTCTGAGCTTCAGATAGTTTACAAAATTCACATTAAAAAAGTTCTCTTCAGAGATTACCCAGCCCAGGGCAACAGCAGGGAAGGTAGCTCTTGGATTTGAATAACCGAACAAAGAAGAGCCATCCCTTCTGATTGAGGTAGTCAGCAAATATCTGTTTTTGAATCCGTAATTCAAACGCGCCATCAGGGCATCTGCTGTCTGAACCTGGTCATTNNTTAATTATATTATCAATCTGCCATTCCCTTCTGAGATTATTATCCCTTGAGGCAGCACCTCCATATAAACCCCATGCCGGATGTTTCGACGAATTATGAATGTAGCTGTGATAAAAATCAATTTTCGTCGAAAAGTTCATTGTATAAGTAATTCCAAACGGTAATTCAAGTACACTATATATTTTGGGAGATATAATATAATACTCATTTTCCCTTTCCCTGTAAGTCCGTTCAAGCAAAGGATGTGAAGCCTGAATATCATCGTTTGGATATAATCTGAGAGTAATTCCATCATCCGCGTAATAGCTGCTGTATGGTGTCAGGTTCATATACTGCCCGTTAGCGGCTGGCACTGAACTTTCATCCCTGTAAGAGAAACTGGTATTTAATCCAACTTTCAGGAATTTTGCAGCCTTCCCTTCCAGATTTATACGCGAACGGATGGTTGAAAACTCATCCCCGATAGTCAAAGCTTCATTATCCATATATCCCAATGACCAGTAATAAGTAAGGTCGTTATGCTTCCCTGAAAGACTTAAATTATAATCCTGCCGTTTCCCGTTATGATAAATTATATCTTCCCAGTCAATGACATTACCTTCCTTATAATTTGTAGCTTCTCTGCCGGTAAGCCTTAATCCGGACAACCATGCATCAACCATATTCTCCTGGGTGGTACTATGATATGCCAGCCATGCATTAAGATACTGCGGGTCAATCGTACGGGGATCATCAAAGGGGCTCCATGGCTTCTGTGGTACGGTCGCGCTGAAGACAGATTTGAACATATCAGACCTCCATTGAATGAAACTGTCCTTATCATAAGGGCTGACCCTGTTGGCTGCAGTTGCTATTCCCAGTGTACTGCTGAAATTGATGGTTGCTTTATCGCTTAGCCCTCTTTTTGTTGTGATTGCAATGACTCCGTTGGTTGCCCTTGATCCGTAAACAGCTGCAGAACTTGCATCTTTCATTATATCCATCCGGTCAATATCATCGGGATTAATATCGGAAAGATCCCCGCTATAAATCACACCATCAACAACAATCAGCGGACTGGAACCGGCCGTAAGTGTAGTTTCACCCCTGATCAGAATTGAGCTGTTCCCTTTTGCTGAAGTAGCATACCCTACATTTAATCCCGGGATACTGGTTCGGAGCAGATCACTTACATTTGACGGAGAATAATTTTTAAGGTCCTCGGCTTTAACCTGGG
>DNOQ01000113.1 GCA_003501665.1 Bacteroidales bacterium
GCAAAAGACCGGCTATCCTTCATTTCGTGCAGGACATCATACTTGCCTTTTTCACCTTTATTATAAAATTTCAGTGCAACATATTCATGAAATTGTCTGTCATATGCCTTATAAACCTGAGCAAATCCTCCCTCTCCCAGAAGATCGCCGGATGTATATTCATATCTCCTTCTGAAATCAGCTTCTGAAATGTATATATCCTGCAAATTATCCATTAATCAACAGTTAACAGATGTTTTTCCTGTCTTTTGAAAAACAAAGTTACAAAATACAAAAAAGAGTCTGAAATTAAAATTTCATATCAATTAATCCCAGGCTGCTATTAATAACTGCTATTTCATTTTTCGCTTTTTCGGTTATTTGTACTGTTTTTCAATTTCATAATCACTTCTTTGACTCTGTTCATCAAATAGTTTTTCTTTTTTCTTCATGAGTATTGATTTTGATCAGCATATTTCATAATTTGCATTGACAGTTTGCAGGAGTGTTCGGATAGTTTGTGTTTCTTACCTGAACTGATTTATAGATAATAAAGTTCTTAAAAATCATAAAATCCTTTCAAAATGTGTAAATCATTATCATCACTGATAGCCTTTTTTCTGTTTTTCCCGTTATGTTCATGTTTCGGACAGGAAGCGTTCATTATAACCAAACCGGTTGTTGATACTACCGGGAAAAAGCTTACTATCAGGTATGACATACTCGACAGCAAACCTGATGAAAAGTATAATGTAACACTTATTATTACAGATTCAAAAGGGACTACCATTAATTCCAGAACAGTTCAGGGAGACATAGGTGAACAAGTGATGGGAGGGCCAGGAAAGAAGATCATATGGGATTATATATCTGATAATATAAGTGATGAATATGAGATCAGTATTAAAATAAAAGTTACAAAAATCTCAAAACAGTCAGATACTAAAGATATTTCTGCATCCGGGTCACTTCCTTCCCTTGGAAGTCTTATGCTGCAATCGGTTGCCGTTCCCGGCCTGGGATTGACCCGGTTGAAACAGAAGCCGTTCTGGATAATGGCTGTGCCGGGATACGGACTTGTGGGTGGTGCAGTTTTTTATAAACTTTCCTCCGATGCAAATCTTGAAAATTCCAACAGAACAAGTGATCCCAATGATCGGGAGATGTACTATGACAGATACAAACAGCAAAAGAATTTTGCACTAATCTGTGCAGCCGGCGCTGCTGTAGTCTGGATTGCAGATCTGGCCATCCTGTTTCCTGCATATTCAAATGCAAAAAAACAATCAGGGGATACCAGAAAGAGTGACTTATTTGTCATTCCTGATTTCAGCACAACCTGTAATGCACCAGTAATAACATTGAAATACACATTCTGAACCGTTTTATATAAATGATGAAAATGAAAATAAAAAGAATTAAATCAGTATTATTTTTCCTTATTTGCATCACTTTGGTAAAGGGCCAGGAAGTTGAAAGTGAAAAAGTATCGATAATTATTAATCCAAGGAAAAAAACTGAAGCGGCAAAACCCAGGATCCAGATAATTAGTCCTTCTTTATCGGCGGAAGGGATTTACAGGACATCCGATCCCAGAGTTGAGCTGATAGGCAGGATTGAAAATGTTGGTGAAGCAGCTTCTGTGATCGTAAAGAACGAAAAAACCGAAACCGATAAAACCGGGATCTTCAAAGTAGTGGTATGGTTGGAACCGGGAATTAACGAGATCCCTGTAATAGCATTTGATAATAAAAACAACAGGCTTGATAAAAGGATCAGACTTGAATATGAAACACCTGAAATAGCATTTATAAACCGAATTAACGAAGAATCTGTCTATTATGGATTGATCATTGCTGTTAATAATTACCAGGATCAGAATCTGGAATCACTTGACAGGCCTGTAAATGATGCAGAAAAACTGTATGATATACTTGTCTCAAAATACACATTTGATCCGGGTAATGTTAAGTTTCTCAGGAATGCCGTAAGGCAGGATATTATAAATGCTCTCGATGAACTTACCCGGAAGGTTACCCAGAAAGATAATCTGCTGATATTTTACGCGGGTCACGGAGTATGGAACGATAAGTCCAATGTTGGTTACTGGCTCCCCTCCGATGCCAGGCTGGACAGCAGGGATAAATGGTTTCCCAACAGCACACTTGTTGACTATCTCAGTGAAATAAGGTCAAAGCATACATTACTGATTGCCGATGCATGTTTCGGCGGGTCAATATTCAAATCGAGGAATGCAATGCTTGACCGCAGGGAGACGGTTCAGGAACTTTACAATCTGACAAGCCGCAAAGCCATGACAAGCGGCACTCTGACAAAAGTTCCTGACCGGAGTGCTTTTACAAAATACCTGATTGAAAAATTATCAGAGAATAATGAATCAGCATTTACCTCTGAGAAGCTTTTCAGCAGTTTTCAGACTGCTGTGGAGAACAACAGCGATACAAAACCCAGGTATGGCGTAATCGTGGATGCAGATGACCAGGGAGGAGAATTTGTTTTTATAAAGAAATAATTTACATAACTCAAAAATAAGCTGAACTATTAAGACATTTTCATACGCAATAATTAAACAAATCAAATCAATGAAAAAAAGATTCATTTATAAGTTTTCAGG
>DNOQ01000420.1 GCA_003501665.1 Bacteroidales bacterium
ATATCTATTACCCGGCATTTCTCGAGAGCAGAGGTTACAGGCTGATAGGTAATTATGATGTCTTCAGGAAGGAATATCCGGATGGCAAGACCGATCTCAAAGCAATGCTGGATAAGATCAAAGCTGCTGGTATCACACCAGGATGTCATTTTCTACACAGCCATATCGGCAGGGACAGCAGGTATGTTACACCCATACCTGATCACAGGCTCAACCTTTTGAGGATCTTTACACTGAAACGGCCGTTAAGTAAAACAGATACAACAATATATGTTGAACAGAACCCTGCAAATTCAACAATGGCAAAGGGCAGAAGAGTATTGAAGCTGGGCACGGAATTGATCTCATACAAAGGGTACACTACCGAACCTCCTTATATGTTTTATGGTTGTGAACGGGGAATAGATGAAACAACCATAAATGCCCAGCCTGCCGGTTTTATGTTCGGGCTACTTGACGTAAGTGAATTTGGTGCGACAAGTGTTTACATAGATCAGTACTCTGACCTTCAGGATGAAGTGGCAGACTATATAGCAGATCTCTGGGATGCTGGATTTGAATTTCTCTATTTCGACGGATCGGAAGGTGTCAATCCCCCTTTCTGGTATCATGTATCGGGAGCACAATACAGGGTGTACAGTAAACTGGATCCCGAACCTGTTTTTGCAGAAGGTGCCGCGAAAACACATTTCAGCTGGCATATGCTGACAGGAGGAAATGCATTTGATGTCTTCCCTCCTGAAAAGCTGAAGGAGGAAACACTAAAGCATCCTTTCAGAGAAGCCCCGAGAATGCAGGATAATTTTACCCGCCTGAATTTCGGATGGTTAGGTTACCGTTTACCAGGTGAAAGTACCATCGGAACACAACCTGACCAGCTCGAGTTTGTTACAAGCAAGGCTGCTGCCTGGGATTGCCCTGTTTCAATCCATGCCAATCCGGCAACACTGGCAAAACATCCCAGAACAGCTGATAATTTTGAGGTATTCAGGCGCTGGGAAGAAGTGCGGGCAAAGAAATGGCTCACAGAAGAACAAAAACTAATGTTACGTAAACCTGATCAGGAATTTACCCTCCTGCTGAATGAAAAGAATGAATTTGAACTTGTTCCCTGTGATCAGATCAAAGATGTGGCAAATGGAAGCAAAGAAATAATTGCTTTTACCTTTAACAGGAATAAAGATCTCTATGCGGTTTACTGGCATATTTCAGGTGATAAGAAAATTGAATTGCCGGTTAAATCCTCAGATCTTACCCTGATGCAGTACCTGGGGAAGGAAATCGAGATCTCCTCCGGACAATCCGCTGACAAGACCATTTTACCTGTTGGTAACCGTCACTATATCAAAACAGGCAACCTTACAAAAGATGAACTTGCAAATGCCTTCAGAAATGCAATTATCATTGATTAATGAAAAAAAACAAAGAACTCGCAAACTTAGTGTACCTTAGTGCCTTTGTGCCTAGTGGCAGGAAAAAATGCCACAAAGACACTAAGACACAAAGCTTCACTAAGTCAATTAATTAACATAATAGGTAGTAACGAAGTTTAGGACTTAACCGAATCAGTTTAAAACAAACATGAAAAAGATTCCCGGATTTATTTTTCTGATCAGCCTTCTTTTGATTTTTTCGGTCGGATTAACAGGTCAGCCCTCATCAACCGTAAAGGATCTGCTGGTTTATGAAAACAGTGCAGGAAAGGCAAAACGTATTAGGTCACTGAAGCAATGGCAAAAGCAAAGGCAGAGGATACTTCATGGAATGCAGCAGGTGATGGGGTCGTTACCGGATGCTTCAAAGAAAGTACCACTTGATTTACAAATTACTGAAGAAGTCACCATTGGCAATGTCAGGCGCTTGAAGATCTCTTTTGCACCGGAGGCAGATGATCGTGTACCTGCATATTTATTGATACCTGTCGATCTGTCAGGAAAGGTTCCCGGTATTCTCTGCCTTCACCAGACAACAGCCATAGGTAAAGGAGAACCGGCCGGGCTGGGAGGACTTTCAAATCTTCATTATGCCTTTGAACTTGCCCGAAGAGGATATGTAACACTTGCCCCTGACTACCCGAACTTTGGAGATTACAAATATGATCCGTATCAGAACGGGTACCAGAGTGCAACCATGAAAGGGATATGGAACCACATGGCGGCTGTTGACCTGCTGCAGTCATTACCGGAAGTAGATCCCGATCGCATAGGATGTATAGGACATTCACTTGGCGGACATAATTCCCTTTTCCTGGCTGCATTTGATAAACGTATCAGAGCTGTTGTGACAAGCTGTGGATTTAATTCCTTCTACAAATATTATGGTGGTGACCTTACAGGCTGGAGTCATAAAGGATACATGCCCAGGATAGCAAGTGTATATGGAAAAGATCCTGCAAAAATGCCGTTCGATTTCACCGGGGTGCTCGGAGCAATTGCTCCACGGGCTATTTTCATAAATGCTCCTCTGAAAGACAGTAATTTTGAAGTTTCGGGAGTGTACGACTGTGTTAATGCAGCAAAACCTGTTTATAATCTGCTCAAAGCACCGGATAGGATGATTATGGTAAACCCCGATGCTCCGCACGAATTTCCTCCCGAGGCACGGGAAGCAGCATATAATTTCATTGATCAGGAATTGAAATTTAAATGAAAATCAAATAACCTCAAAAGGAAAAATGAAAGTCAGCCCGAATACAAATATCGGATGAATACTTAATTCCCGGACAACATCAGGATTTGTGTCTGTTCCCGGCATTTTGGTCCCAGGGTTCTGTCTGCTGAAGGTTTTTCGCTTTAAGGGCATTGTAACAATCGGGCAAATCGAAAGCTTTCAATATTCCGGGTACCAATGAAGCCAGAGGCCAGTTATAGTCTTCATTTTCAGCAATATCACTATAACTGGTAAGCGCATTCTTCAGCGTGACCTGTGTTACGGCATCTGACAGAAGTGCGGCAAACGTTACAGGAATTGCACCCCAGCCCTTTCCCGCCAGATGAATCTCCGTGTGACCAAATGACCTTATCCAGTTTACAATGCGCAGAACATCGAAAGTTTTTTGTCCCGCATGGGGATAACCAAGCATTATACTGTGTCCTGCATAGAAATAGTCGTTACCATAAGG
>DNOQ01000193.1 GCA_003501665.1 Bacteroidales bacterium
AGTAGCTCAGTTGGTAGAGCATAACCTTGCCAAGGTTAGGGTCGCGGGTTCGAGTCCCGTCTCCCGCTCGATAAATAACGTAAAAACGCCCAAATTGGGCGTTTTTTCATTGTAGAGACGCCCAATTTGGGCGTCTCTACGTTACGGTTTATTACCTTTGTACCGGCCCCCACGTCATGAGGACATCGTCTTCAATATAGAGCCATGTGCTTTTAAAGATCCATTCTTCCTTTATGGAATTGCCTGAAATTACCCTGTTTATCTTCAGGGGTTTACCCCAGCTGTCCCTCACCATTTCAGCAGTCATTCCCCTCCATATCTTTCCGGCGATAAGCATGGATGCCATACTTGTTCCATATTTGTACTCAAGGTAACTGAATCTGCTGTCCTGCTGAGATTGAGATTGAGATTGAGGTTGAGATTGAGACTGAGCCCGGGATGCAGACTGAACTGACTGGTTCACCGCCGGGCTGTCACTTCTGGCTGATATTGGTGTCTGCCTGATAACGGCATGTCTTTTCAGAATGAATCCTTCGGCTTCCTCAAAAACCACTCTTAGGTAGGTACTGTCTGCCCCGAGAACATCAACTTCTGATCCTGAAGGAATCACAGTTATAACAGAGGTCAGATCATCTTTATCTCCGAAAAGACGGGTGGCTGACTTAATTGTAGCGGTCCATCCTGAGCGGCTTTCCTGATTTGTTATATTGTCTTGTTCCAGGTTCTCAAGAATTGCTGTACGGTTATTCTGTGCCTTAACGGAATAAAAAGAGGCAGTTATAAGAATTGAGACCAATAAATACTTCATGATGATTGTTTTTCAATTTTGCTCAAAAAGTGTACCATAGTGTAATTATTAGCGGATGATTTAAGCTAAAGAAGAGAATGGCGCAAGGGCACAATGGCATAAAGGCACAATGGCAAAAAAGCACAGCGGTACAAAGACACAATGGTAGAATGGCTCAGAGGCACAGAGGCGCAGAGGCACAATGGCGCAATGGCACAGAGGAGCAGAGGCTCAATGGCGTAATGGAGCAGAGACGCAAGGGCTCAATGGCGTAATGGAGCAGAGACGCAAGGGCTCAATGGCGAACAGGCACACAGGAGGGAGGGGATTAAATTTTTTTTGCGATCATTATTCCATCTCTGATGGGGAGTATTATCTTTTCGATCCTGTTATCGCAGCGGATCATTTCGTTAAATTCAATTAGACCTCTGGTCTGGGGATCTTTTGTATCCGTATCAAAAATCTTATCACCCCACAAGACATTATCTGCTAAAATGAATCCGCCATTTTTGACTTTATCAATTATAAGGTTATAATATTCAATATATTCACGTTTATCCCCGTCAATATAAACAAGGTCGAATTTGTATTCCAGTCCGGGAATTATATCCTGAGCTTTACCCGTAAGCTGTACTATAATTTCTCCCATGCCGGCTTTCCGGAAATAAGATTGAGCGAACTCCGTAATTTCATCATTAATTTCAATTGTAATCAGCCTGCCTCCGGGCTTAAGTCCCTTTGCCAGACAGATTGCCGAATATCCTGTGAAAGTTCCGATTTCCAGAATAAATTCAGGATTAATCATCTCTGAAATGAATTCCAGCAACTTTCCCTGGAGATGACCTGTTGACATATTGGGATTTACAAATCTGATTTGTGTTTGCCTGTAAAGTTCTTCCAGAATTTTATCTTCAGGGCTTGAGTGTTCCAAAAGGTATTTTTCAAGCTTTTTATCCATTATTTATAGATGAAAGTTGACAACCTTGAGGGATCAAAAACTTCATTAGCTATTTCAAGGACTTCTGAAGGAGTTATTCTGTCTATTTTATCGCAGATTTCCTCAAGTGTATCAATTTTGTTGAATACCAGAAGACTTTTCCCGAGACTGAGCATCAGACTCTCATGGTTTTCATAACCTCTTGCAAGATAGCCTTTTATTTGTTTCTTTGATGTATGAAGCTGAACTGAACCAAGAGTTGTTTTTCGAAGCTTCCCAAGCTCCGAGTTGACAACTGAAATACTCTTATCCAGATTGTGGTTATCGGTTCCGAAATAAATTGTGAAGATACCTTTATCCCTGTAGGCATTATAACCTGATTCTACCATATAGGCCAGTCCTTTCTTCTCCCGCAGCGACAGATTCAGGCGCGAATTCAATCCCTGGCCTCCGAGAATATTGTTCAGAAGGAACATACCTGTCCTGCGTTTGTCTTTAATTCCATATGCTATATTTCCTATAATGCAGTGAGTCTGGTTTGTTTCTTTATTTTTTATAAGTGATGAGGGGGTATAAAGATTCGGATTTATCCTGTGATTTTTCTTATTTTTTAACGGGACCTCTGTGAAATATTTATTGAAAAGCCGGATAACTTTTTCGTTTGATATATTGCCAACGGAGCAGAATATTGTTTCATAAGTACTGTAATTTCCATTGATAAAATCATCCAGCGATTTCCGGGTAAATGATTTAATATGTTCCGGAGTCCCAAGAATATTTCGCCCCAGGGACTGACCCTTAAAGACAAGGTCTTCAAAATCATCAAAAATAAGTTCTGCCGGATTATCAAGATAAGAATTAATCTCCTCAATTATAATATCTTTTTCTTTCAATATTTCCTTTTCAGGGAAAGTTGAGTTATAGGTTATATCACTGATTATATCGACGGCTTTTTCATAATCTTCTTTCAGAACTGAAGCATGTATGGCGGTCTCTTCTTTGGTTGTATATGCATTCAGCTCACCTCCCTCATTGTCGAGGCTGCTGAATATATGGTATGGTTTTCGTTTACGCGTTCCCTTGAAAAGCATGTGTTCTATAAAGTGAGCCATGCCGTGTTCTTTGTCTCTCTCATCGCGGGAGCCTGTATTGATTATCAGTCCGCAATGGGCAACCATTCCGTTTGTCCGGTAATGAACAAGCCGGATACCATTATCGAGTTTATGGTGTAGCAGTTCCATTTCCTTAGTATAAGTTGCTGGTTATTTAACCAGCAACATGAAATAACCAATTCCAAATAATTCCGTAAATGTAAGGTTTAGGAAAATTATTACAAATTGATTTTTTTAGTGTAATGTTTTGGTTAAATGAAATTGAGATATATATTTGCAGTCCGAAAAGGAGGTGCCATAGCTCAGTCGGTAGAGCAACGGACTGAAAATCCGTGTGTCCCCGGTTCGATTCCTGGTGGCACCACATAAAAAATAGAAGAAGAAACGCCATGCATGGCGTTTCTTCTTTTTTAATTAACATCCATTAAATCACAATAGATTTTGATTTATTCTGATATTTCCCCGGATTATCGATGATATATCTGCGGATCCGCGACAGTTCAGATCCTGATCGTATGATCCTGTCATAAAACCTTGGTTGCCAAACAAACGTAATCGTAGAAACGCCATGCATGGCGTTTCTACGATGTAAATTTCGTATATATTTGTTGTTATATTGGTTTTCGCCAATTATGATTATCGCGTGAAAATGGTCGGGCATTATAACATATTCATCAATTATAATATTCATGTCGGGGCGAATTTCTGGTATTTTTAACCATTCATCCCGTAAACAGATCCCGATTTCGGATAATATCATTTTCCCGTTTTCGATTTCCCCGAAATAATGCAATCTGTCTTTTGTACAAATGGTAATAAAATATTTTCCGGGTTTTGAATAATCATATCCCGGATATCGTTTAGAACCAATATGATATTTATTCCTGAAAAGGGCACACATAAAAATTGCAGCGTAGGAATGCAATTTAAAGAAAATTCAGGAAAATTACAATTCATAGAAACGCCAGGAATGGCGTTTCTATCCGCCAATGAACAGACTTTTGCTGGAATATTCAGGATCACAAGTCAGGTTGACCATTAATTTCCGCCAGCCTGCTTCGTCGCCGGGTGTGGGTATGTGGGTCAGGTGTACCTCACAATCTCTCAGATATTTCAGATTTTCCAGTGCCATTTTTGCTGCAGGATTCGACAATGCACTGATACCAAGTACTATCAGTGTTTCGTCAACATCCAGGCTAACCATTTTGCCATGAAGAATATCCTTTTTCAGATGTGTAACGGAATCGATAATATTTTCCGGCAGAAGATACATCTTATCGGGTAAGCCAGCCAGGTGCTTGGCTGCATTAAGGA
>DNOQ01000008.1 GCA_003501665.1 Bacteroidales bacterium
GGCCGCCGTAGTTTTAACGAAGGAGGGCCTTTGTCCGCCGTAGTTTTAACGAAGGCGGCTTTGTGCCGTTATTTAACTGTCTTGTCCAGTGGCCTCCCAAGGCTCTCGTAAAGGCTTCTTCTCCCTGCCTTATCACCCGAAAGAACTTTGTTTGCATGTTCCGCCACCTTTTCAGCAACCGCACGGGGAACAACGATCACACCGTCACCGTCGGCAACAACCACATCGCCCGGACAAACCAGCACCCCTCCTATTGATACCGGACGGTTTACTGACTCAATTTCATTTCTTCCCGGACGGATACCCCGGCCTTTCTTCCTCAGGTAAAGAGGAACACCTTCAAGGCCGACCTCATCGGTATCTCTTGCACCGGCATCAGTGACCACCCCAACAGCTCCGGCCCTGTACCAACCAAGAATATTATTTGATCCTATCGATCCGATGTCTCTGTCTTCAACATCATCAATTACCACTGCTGATCCCGGTCGCAATATTTGTGTAAAACCCTCATGTGAGTATGCATTGTAGAAATTACCTTCCCATTTCATCCAGTCCTCTCCCGGTAACGGCTGAGGGAGTTTCTGGGTCGGGACATATCTAACCGTTACTGCAATTCCCCTGAAGACATGTTTAAAATCCTTAAGATCGACCCAGCTTGCATGGATGTCGGGGTTGACCAGTCCTGTTCCCGGCAGTCCGACCATATCCATTCCGTCTGAAACATCAGCAACTCTCAGATCCTTGTATAGTTCAAGGATCTTTGCATCCTCTTCCGCTGTATAGGTCTTTGTCGCGATATAATTCACACCTGAGGCCAGAGCTGCCTTATCCGGTTTCTGGGCGGTAACCGTAGCAAGAATCAGTATCAGGGCAAATAACGAAGTGATTATCCTGTTTTTCATAGGGCTTTAAATTTTGGTTAATATTTCCAATAAATAATTACATTCTTTCAAAGGATTAGCTGAATTTAAAAATACAAATTTTATCCGGTCAGTTACATACCTGAAATGCCTTATCTGATCAGAACCGGATAAAAAAGGTAAAAATGTAACAATAGTGATACTTTATGTAACAAATGAGGTGGAATTTGCCATATGCCAGGTTGTAAATTTACTTAAAAAAGGTGAGTCTGTTAATCCACCATTGCCTATGGTAAAAAGTATTGTTTCATATTTCACATTTAGGGTTTATCGGTTTTTGGTATAGTTAACTGTTAATTAAATAAAATGTTAAGTCGATGAAAAGTTTAAGATTAACCGGAACACTGATCGTGCTGCTAATATTGGCAGCATGTTCAAAAGACGGGATCAATCCCGTGAATTCTTCCTTAAAGCCAAACGGAGGCAATGCCCTCCCCTCCGGAAATTATTGCGGTACTGTAATAAATGTAGCCGCACCGGATGGAATTGATGATGACCAGAAGCTGCTTGATGCATTCACCGCGGCAAAACTTGCCGGTCCGGGTTCCGTGGTACAACTTGCCGAAGGAACTTACAGGGTAGGGTTCATAGAAATCCGTGATTTCTTCGGATCATTCGTAGGCGCCGGAAAAGGTAAAAGTATTATCACCTTTAAGACCGATCTGGATTGCAGCGGTTTTTACCCCAATGATATGAAAAACTGGCATATTTTTATCAAATTCATCGGGGGAGACATTTACATGGCAGATATGACACTTACCACTCCTGAAGAAAAAATTTGTCGGGATGGGTCGGGTGCTGCTTTTAAAGGCGCTGCAATGGGACAGATCATTTTCTCAAGCCTGAGCGCCAACGGGGATCCTGAGATTCCATACATTAAGGTCTGGGTGAACAATGTCGATTTCATTGGAAAAAAGGTTTCGTGGGGACCGGGCTATAATTTTATAGGGGCTTTGTATTGTGCGCATAACGGAGCTAAACCTATTAAAGAGCCGCGAGGGCGTGGAGACATTAAAGTAACCAATTGTTCCTTTGATACTTTTCTGGAGACTACTATTTTTGGCTGGTTAAGCGGGTCAAAGATTATCGTGGGTGAGAAAAATAACGGTAACCTGTTTAAAAACTGCATGACGGGAGTTGTCTTTCGTGATAATATAGATGATGATTTTAAAGTAACAGGAAATAAATTCTATCTCGAGGGACAGTTCGGTATAATGTTCAACAACGGATTCTGGGGTGCAACTACCGATGATCCGCAGACAAGACGTACAACAATAGATATTCAGCAAAATGAGTTTAACATTAAGAAGAAAGTTGTAAATAACACCTGGACCAATGGCATTATTATTCAGGATCCCCGCCGTTGGAAAGGTGAAAATCTGCCAGTTGCTGTTCTTATAAAGAATAACCTGTTCAAATTCACTGAAGAGGGGTTCAGAGGGATCCTTCTGGCTTCTACCCGGGATGCAGTAATACGCAATAATAAATTCACAGGTGACGGATATGAAGGCATCCTGTCTACATATGGAATTATAAATAATGTTTTATTGGATAACGGCAATGGTCTTGTTCTTGGCAATAATTTTTCAGGTTCGAAATTCTCTCTTGCTTCGATAAGGCTGCTCCCCAACACTAACAACTGGTCAATAGTTGGAGGTGGCTCTTCAAATGAGACCATACTTAACTTTGGGACAAATAATCTTATAACCGGTGTGAACATCAAGGACTCTGACGTTCCGTTAGGAGAGACTATTAAAGACAATATGGACATGATCAATGACATGTTCAGGGTTATTAAAAAAAGTGACTCTCCATTTTGATTTTAAGAGTCTGATTGAAAGGTCCGGCCCTGAAGAATTTATTTCAGGCCGGATTTTTTATCGTCTGACGATTTTCAAACCACATTTTGCATATCGGATATCGCATATAGCGTTCATAAATCATCTGCCCCATATTGCATATTAAAGTCATTGTTGCTCATTTCAGATAATTACCGTAAATTTGAGCTATAAATCATTGTCATGCATTACAGCTGGTTACTGGAATACAAGATCAAGGTCAACCGGGCGGGGCTCTGTCGTTAACAATCATTCTCAAATAAGAATCATTCTCAACTGATAATTATTCTCAGATAATAATTATTCTCAGATGATATTCTGAATGATAACACCCGTAAAATATGTCTTCAATAAATTAAATAGAAATTAATGGAAACACTGATAATTACAGGTTCAAACCTTACAGTTAATGACGTGCTAAACGTTGCCCGACACGGTCAGAAAGTTGAATTACACCCCGATGCCCGTAAAAGAATCAATGTGTGCCGCGAAATGCTCGAGAAAAAAATAAATGCACACGAAATAATGTACGGCGTAAATACCGGAATCGGAGAATTTTCGGAAATCGTACTCGATGATACCCAGATAAAGGATTTCCAGAGATACCTGGTCTATAACCATGCCGCCGGCATAGGAGANNCTTGAAATAACAGAAACTTATATTGAAATGCTTAACAGGGGCGTCACTCCCTTTGCCTGCCAGAAAGGCTCGGTAGGGGCATGCGGCGACCTGGCCCCTATGTCACAGATAGCACTGCTATTGCTTGGTGAAGGCAAGGCATATTATAAGGGAGAATTACTCGACGGGAAAGAGGCACTGGACAGAGCAGGAATTCCGGTTCCCGGCCTCCAGGCCCGCGACGGTCTTGCCGCCATCAACGGCTCAAATATGCTTACGGCAATGAGCGCAATATGGCTTGTTGATGCCAATAAATGGCTAAAACAGGCAGAAATAGCCGCAGCAATGACACTCGAGGCCCTGAAAGCCAATATGAAATCCTATACTCCCCTGCTCCACGAAGCAAGAGGCTTCAAAGGAGCTATCAGAAGCGCAAATGCAATAAATAAATGCATTGCCGGAGGTGATCTGAAAGATGGAAGAGTGAAATCAAAGGTACAGGATGCCTATTCAATGCGATCAACTCCTCAGGTTATCGGTTCAGCCCACGATATGCTCGCCTATGCAAAATCACAGGTGGAAATCGAACTGAACGGCGTCGGCGATAATCCTATATTTTTCCCTGAAAAAAATATCCAGCTGTCAGGGGCTAATTTCCAGGGATCACCCGTTAGCGTGCCAATGGATATGGCAGGTGCATGCATTACTATGGTAAGTGTTATGTCCGAAAGAAGAATGAACCGCCTTAATAATGTGGCACTAAGCGTCGGCTTGCCGGACTTCCTCACCAAAGGGGCAGGCATGTTCTCAGGCATGATGCTAAGCCAATATACTGCAGATACACTGATAGTTGAACAAAGAATACTCTCAATGCCGGCTTCAATCCAGTCCATCCCCGCAGCAGCCGACCAGGAAGATTTTGTTTCTATGGGCATGAATACCGCCATCAAAAACAACCAGATACTTGACTGTGCTTACGG
>DNOQ01000080.1 GCA_003501665.1 Bacteroidales bacterium
ACGAATGCCATCCTTTACGCCGGTGGAGGCCTGGGAGTGAATTTACTGTCGGAGAATGATAAGTGGCTGAGCATCAATATTCCCCTGGGCATAAGGTTTAATCCGTTTGCCAAACTTCCCGATTTACTTATTAGCGGCGAATATTGCCCCATGATAATCACTTCTGACGGCATCCCGGTCATTCACAGTGTATCCCTTGGTTTAAGATACAGGCTGATCAGAGGGGATTGACCTGACAGGGGGACCCTGACCGGAGGGCTTAGCTTAACCGGTGAATCCGGTAAATAAAGTGATGAGGGAATAAACTTCGATTTAAAAAATACTAAATTTGATCATTCAACACCGGCTTCCTTATGGAAAGTGAGATCATTACGGTACTCATAATACTGGCATTGACAGTTCTGATGCTTACTTTCGAGCTTGTCCGGATCGACCTGGTGGCAATGCTATGCATGCTGTCGCTGGCATGGACCGGATTGCTTACTCCGGCTGAAGCACTATCCGGATTTTCCAGCAATGCGGTCATTGCTATGATGTCTGTAATGATCATGGGAAGAGGTATAGCAAAAACAGGTATCATGGACAGGTTTTCGCATTATGTAATGAGGAAAGCCGGAACCAGCAGGTCAAAGCTGATAGGATCCATATCGGTTTCAGTTGGTTTATTGTCAGGGTTCATTCAGAATATTGGAGCCGCTGCTCTGTTTCTTCCTGGAATTCTGAACATTTCAAGGCGAAGCAAGATATCGGCATCGGCATTAATAATGCCTATGGGTTTCGCTGCTATACTGGGAGGAACGATAACCATGGTTGGTTCGGGTCCGCTTATCCTGATAAACGATCTTCTCAGGAATGCTTCACTTGAGCCTTATAATCTTTTCAGTGTTACTCCTGCAGGTATTGGTTTGCTGTCGGCTGGAATAATTTACTTTCTTACCGTGGGTAAATTTGTTCTGCCTGAAACAAAAAGTACCGATAGTCTGAATGACCAGGAGAAAATGATAAAAGCGCTCAGTTTGCCCCATAAAATTTTAAATTATAAAATTCCATCCGGCAGTTCTCTGGCGGGTAAATGTGCCGAGGAACTGAAAATATGGGATTCATACCGGGTAAACATTCTGGGAATTTCAAGAGGCAGGGAGCTACATTATGCTCCCTGGCGTGAGACAAAATTCGAAGCGGACCAGGAAATGGTCATACTGGGAGAGGATGATGAAATAAAAAGATTTGCCCGGGATTATGGGCTTATCAGGATGGAACAGGAAGGAAGGTTATACAATTTACATGATCCGGGAAGATCGGGATTCGCAGAAGTTATTATTCCTGCCAGGTCGGAGCTTGCCGGTCAGACAATCAGAAAATACTCTCTGCGTAAACGGCATGAGGTTGAGCCTGTTATGCTTTTCAGCAGGGGAGAGGAGATAAAGGGTAATTTTTCAGATCATAAAATTGTTGCGGGGGATACTATAATAGTGTATGGTTTATGGGATAAAATTAACGACATGAAGTCTGGCCTTGATTTTGTTGTGGCAACACAGTTCAAGGCCGATGGTAAAAAAGAATCCAAAACAGTGATTGCCCTGATCTGTTTCGTGTCGGCAATTGCACTGGCATTTTCAGGATTTCCCATCTCGATTGCATTTTTAACGGGAGCTACAGGCATGATTCTTACACGTGTTATTAAGATTGGAGAGGCCTATCAGTCAATTGAATGGAAGGTGGTCTTTCTGCTCGCCGGGCTTATTCCCCTTGGAATGGCAATGCAGAAGACCGGAGCTGCAATACTCATCGCACAAAATGTTCTGAATATGGTACTTGGAAAGAATATAATAATTCTGTTGCTCTCCGTTGCGGTATTATCCACACTGTTTTCCCTTTTCATGACAAATGTCGGATCAATAGTGGTTCTGGCACCGCTTGTTATAAGCCTCGGCGAACTGGGTGGTTTTGATCCCCGTCCCCTTGCATTGATGGCAGCAGTGTGTGCTGCTAATTCATTTATTCTGCCTACTCATCAGGTAAATGCTTTCCTGATGACATCCGGCGGGTATAAGAACTCGGATTATTTCAGGGCAGGAGGCGGAATGACACTTATCTTTCTGAGTGTTGTGGTTATGATTTTTTACCTTTTTTATATATAAGTCTTTTATAGATGACTAACTTTTAAAATTCATATAAAGAATTACCGCATGAGATTAAAACATTACTTTCTTAACAAGATTGCACATAGTTCCTACATAATAGCAGGACAGAAATTCTGTGCAGTGATCGATCCTCAGAGGGATATCGATATGTATATCCATGAAGCCCGTGCACTGGGAGTTGATATTACACATATCCTTCAGACACATCTGCATGCTGATTTCGTTTCAGGTCACATGGATCTTGCACAAAAAACAGGTGCCAAAATATATGTTTCAAAGTCTGCTCGTTGCACCTTTGATCATATTGCTGTTTCGGAAGGAGATACGATTGAAATAGAAAATATGCTCTTTAATATTATTGAGACACCCGGCCACACTCCCGAACATATATGTTATATAGTTACTGACAAATCGAGAGGAGATTTTCCGGTTTGTGCATTTGTGGGTGATACAATGTTTGTCGGAGATGTAGGCCGGCCGGATCTGTTTCCCGACATTGCCGAAGAGTTGGCCGGGAAGCTGTATCACAGCCTGCATGACAAGCTTCTCAAACTGCCGGACAGTGTTGAGATATATCCTGCACATGGCGCAGGTTCCCTTTGCGGACGTGCAATGGGAGCCAAATGGAGTACCACAATAGGGTATGAGAGAAGATTTAATTCCGCGCTTCAGATTACGGATAAAGCAGAGTTCATTAAATCACTGACGGAAAATATGCCACATGCTCCGGATCACTTCAGCCGCTGCAGTGATATTAACCGCAAAGGTCCTGTAATTGTCAGCGACCTGCCGGAAATGGAGGAATTGTCATCTGCAATGTTCAGGGGAAAAATTGAAAAATCGGATATTGATATTCTCGACACACGGTCATATCATTCGTACGGAAGCCAACACATACCAGGATCATGGCATCTTGACCTGAATGGTAATTTTCCTACATTTGCCGGATGGATGTTGCCTGTTGGCAAGGATATTTTAATCATTTCTGAAGATTACAATAAAGCTCTCGAATCACGGTCATGGGCATTAAGTGTGGGAATCGACAGGATAGTCGGTTATCTCGACGGGGGAATAGCCGCCTGGGCAGTTTCAGGATATAAAACAGATTTTACCAGGCAGATCTCCGCCTCCGACCTGCACGAAATGGTAACAGGTACATCCAATTTTGTCCTTCTTGATGTAAGAACTATTACAGAATTTGAGGATAATCATATTAAGGGAGCAATAAATATTCCTGTCGGGGAGCTGAGAACACGATACAGGGAGCTTGATAATAAGAAACCGACAATTCTGATATGCAGTTCAGGGAACCGTTCAAGTCTGGGGACCAGTATACTGAGCAGGAACGGTTTCACAAACCTGTTCAATGTGGCCGGCGGAATGTCGGGATATAGCGCGGCAGGGTACACAAGACAATGCAAGGTATGCGAGAATCCTCATGGATCGAGATTCTTCAGTGAATACAGCGATCAGAAAAAACACTGGGACTCATCAGAATAATAATATATCATGGACATTTTTACTGAATTAAGATGGTCTCCATATATTGTGGGGACGGGTATAGGGGTTTTAAGCTGGTTCAGTTTTCTGATTCTGCGAATACCCCTCAGCTGTTCAACTTCATTTTCGCGGACAAGCGGTATGATCGAAAGGATATTCCGAGGGAAAAAGGTTGAGACGAAACCATATTACCAGAAGGTAAAGCTGGTAATTGACTGGCAATGGATGATGATGATCGGAATAGTCGCCGGTTCATTCATCTCATCGTTGTTATCAGGAGATTTTAATCCTGAGTGGGTTCCTGCTTTCTGGAATTCAACATTCGGCCACACTCCGTTCTTAAGAGTCATTGTGGCAATGGCAGGCGGAATTCTACTCGGATTCGGTGCCAGATGGGCAGACGGATGTACAAGCGGGCATGGAATAAGCGGAACAATGCAGCTTGCGGTGTCGGGCTGGATATCGGCTCTGAGCTTTTTTGCCGGAGGCATTATTGTGGCGTTTCTTATTTACAGATTGTCAGGTTAGCTATGGAGACAAAAGAAAAAATCAAAACATTTAAGGAGCCGGGAAAGACATCACGACTTATTGCAGGTTTTATATTCGGGATTTTCTTCGGGTTCCTTTTGCAGAAGGGAGGCGTAACTAAATATGATGTTATTGTCGGTCAGCTTCTTTTAACAGATTTCACTGTTCTGAAAATCATGCTGTCTGCAGTTGTCACCGGTATGATAGGAATATATTTTATGAAATCGATGGGTTGGATACAATTATATCCCAAATCGGGTTCGCTGGGTCAGAATATTGCAGGAGGATTGATATTCGGGGCCGGATTTGCCATTTTGGGATACTGTCCCGGCACACTTGCCGGAGCCATTGGTAATGGTTACCTGGATGCATTAACCGGAGGTGTTGCCGGTATACTGATCGGTGCCGGATTGTTTGCATCCCTTTACCCCCGGCTTAACAGGGGGATACTGAAAAAGGGTGATTACGGGGATATCACCATACCGGGCTTGCTTAAAGTAAATGAATGGGTCATTGTTATTCCGGTTGCAGCATTAATCATATTGTTCCTTATCTGGATTGAAAACAGAGGGTTGTAATATAATAATTTATTATTCGATGAGATACAGACATTTTAACAGGAGAAAATTTTTACGTGACACCCTGTATTCAGCTGCAGGAATAATGATGGGAAGTAATATCCCGGATTTATCTGGAACCAAAAACCCGGCAAATCCCGCCTTCGATATAATGAAGGAGGTGATGAAATACCGTAAAATAGATGCTCATGAACACGTTGGCCTGGGTGGTACGGTGGAAGCCCAGATAGATTTTGCCGACAGGCTCAATATTGAGAAGCTGGTGATTTCTAAGCCTATACCTGATTACTCAGTTAATGTACCTCCGGCTACTCCGGAAGAATTCAGAAAATGCAACGATGAGGTACTCAGTGCCATGAAAAGATATCCCGACAGATATCTGGGGCAGGTATATGTAAATCCGGTATATGGTGAAGAATCGCTTGAAGAAATTAAGAGATGCGTTGATCAGGGGATGGTCGGCCTCAAAGTCTATTACCAGGTAAAAATAAACGATCCTTTATTCTATCCTGTAATCGAAAAAATGATTGATCTGAAAATGATCATTCTTATGCATGCTGTCACAGCAATCGGATTTGCTGGTCACAGGCCCAAATATGGCAATCAGCAGATGAATGCTTCAGCTGCTGAGGATTTTGTTGAAGCAGCAAAAAGATATCCGGAAGCCATGTTCCAGTATGCACATACCGGCGGTGGTGGCGACTGGGAATATACCTGCAAGACTATAAGGAATTACCCCAATATTTATGTCGATACCTCCGGAAGCAATAACGAAGGCAGTATGATTGATGCCGTGCTTAAATATCTTGGCGAAGACAGGATGT
>DNOQ01000612.1 GCA_003501665.1 Bacteroidales bacterium
TAAGGGTAAAATGGGAGCTGCTCAATGATGCAAAAATGAATCATATGGCAGAAACCGGGATCAAGGGTATTGACCTCTATTTTAAAAATAATGGGATATGGCAGTATATAAATACGGCACGACCGTCAGGTAAATCAAATGATTTTCTGCTGGTTGGTAATATGAATCCTTCGATGCGGGAATATAAGATGTATTTGCCCCTTTATGACGGCGTTACGAACCTTGAGATTGGTCTTGACAGTACGAGCAATATCCTAAAGCCGGAAAGAACAAATAAGAAACCAATAGTTTTTTATGGAACAAGTATTACACAGGGGGGATGTGCCTCACGTCCCGGAATGGTACATACCAGTATAATTTCCAGGAAGCTGGCCGTTGAATGTATAAATTTCGGTTTCAGCGGTAACGGAAGGATGGAAAAGCCACTTGCAGAACTTATTTCGGAGATCGATGCCCTCTTTTATGTAATGGACGGGACAAACAACATGACTCCTGAGCAGATTCACGAAAATGCCATTCCTCTGGTTGAAATAATAAGAAGTAGACATGCGGCCACTCCGATAATATTCGTGGAAGGATTGCTGAATGACAGATCATATCTTGATTTAAAAACGAGAAATGCGGAGGTTGCCAAAAATGAGATGCTGAAAAGTGAGTATCAGGAGATGATCAGAAGGGGATTTAAGAATATTTATTATATCGGACAGGCCGGAGGCAAAGGAAGCGATTTTGAGTCAACAGTCGACGGAGTTCATCTCACCGACCTTGGTTTTTCGAGGTATGCGGATTTTCTGCTGAAAGAGTTCCGGAGGATAAAAGTGACAGACAGGAAGAGGGGAAGGTAAAGAGGCGCAGAGGCACAGGGGCACAGGGGCACAGGGGCAAGAAATGGCGTTGAGGCATAATGGTAGAAAGGTACAAGGGCAGGAATGATCATTTATTCAGGGATATTTTCAGGGTATAAAATTCATATCCTTAGTGCTCTTTATGATAGGTTTACTAATATATTTTCACTTAAATTTTTTCTCATGAGTTTAATTTCGATATTAAGATTAAAGATCACATTTGAATCATTACTTATTCCGGTTTGTATGGTGCTCTTTCTGGTTTCGTGCAAAGGACCATCAGAATCGGGTGTAATGCAAACCGGGGAGTATTTTTTCCCTGATGGTTATCTGGATCAGCCGGAGAATATACCATCTTTCTGGATAGCCACTCCTGATGAGATCAATTCTTTTCTCAAAACTAAAGTGACCAAAGGAAAGGTTGAAAGAATAGGGACTTCAGCAGGTGGTCGCCCTGTAATGGCAGTTATGTACGGTGAGCCCAGGAAAGGAAACGGTACAACCACATTCTCGGGTGCATGCGGTATTAATAATATTGCCCCATATCGCGGACCGGATAATGATAAAACCGTATATGTTGGACTGGGTGGGGTGCATGGCTATGAAACAGAGGGGATAACGGGAGTCGTAAACCTTATTTCGGTAATGGAAACCGGAAAGGATCTGAACGGAAGGGAATGGCCTGAAATAACTTCTGTCAAAGAAAAGATTGACAGGATAATCCTTATACCTCTCCTTAATCCTGACGGCAGAGAACGTGTTCCTGTCATTATGCAGACGCACAAAGGAGCATCCAAAGATTCCTATCTGGTGCATGAATATCTTAATACCGGGGGAAAGCCTGATGGTACACTGATCGGCTGGCCCGATGTAAAGGAATTTATTCCGATGGATTTTTCAAAGGTGGGTTTCCCCGGAGGATATCCAAACGATGCAGGTGTCAATCTCATGCATGATGATTTTTTTGGCAATCTCCAACCCGAGAACCAGGCTCTGTTCGACCTTGCCGCCAGAGAAAAACCTGATATTATCATAAACATGCATACTGGTGCTCCGGGTAATAATTATTTTATGCGGATGCACAGACCGATGTGTGAACCGGTTCTGAACCCTGTTTATGATTCCCTGTATATCTCGGTGCACACAGGACTGACCCTTCAGGGACTGCAAAGTACAAATGATCCGGCAATTGAGGCTGATCCGGCTAAATCACCACGTGGTGTATATAATCTGGATTGTGCACTGAATCTTCATTGCGGGGCTCTGAGTGTGGTTGTTGAAGCTCCTTCTCATGGTATTTCGGGAACTGATCGTTCGGGTAAACCGGTGATGCAGACACCTGAAATGATACTTAATGGAGAACTGGTGGTTCATCTTGAAGCAATGAGATTTCTTGCCGAAACCGGAGGAAGATCAAAATGGAAATCGATCTCTGATAAACGATGATCTTTTTATAAGGGGCTTTACCTCTTATGGTAAGAAGTATTGTCTGATATTAATAGAGGAATCCGAATAACCATAACGGGATCTCATTCTGCTGTGCATATTCAATATTGTCGGCTGCAATAAATGAGTTTTCAATACCGTAAATTTGCTTCCTGGCTTTAATTTTCCCGCCAAGCTGAATGTTGAAATAATCAATCTAAATTGTAAGATGGTTTAAACAAAAAAACAATAGTGTCCGACTAAATTTATTAAATGTGAGTTAACCTATTGATTTTAATGACATTTAAATGCAGGTCGCCCCTACGGGGCTCATTTGTTTGTTTATGATTAATTTCTACAAACAG
>DNOQ01000552.1:0-1028 GCA_003501665.1 Bacteroidales bacterium
TTTACATAAGTGATCTTTGTCTTATCTGACACTTTTCCTCTAATACCATCCAGAACTGTGGATATATCCTGAAGCACTACCCTGGCAGTATAATCACCCAGCTGATTCAGTCCATCATCGGCATTCGGGCCGATTATGGCAATCGACCTTAAATCTTTTTTCAATGGAAGAAGGTTATTTTCATTCTTTAGCAGAACTATCCCTTCCCTGGCAGCCTGAAGAGCAAGTTCCTGGGTCTCTTTTGTATGTGAAACACTCACTGCATGATCAGGATCAACATACGGATTCTCAAACAATCCAAGGCGGAATTTCTGCCTGAGTATTCTCCGTACTGCCCTGTCGATCATATCCATGCTTACCTTTCCTTCCTCAACATTCTCAATCATGGGGATCATATAACCGTCCTCGTACGAGATACCAACATCGAGACCGGATTTCAGCACCAGTGCTCCCGCTTCTTTCTGGTTTGCGACAATATGTTCATAGACAGGGGTTCCGATTCCACCTCCTTCACCGAGAACCAGACCTTCGAAACCAAGTTCTTCGCGGAGTATACCGGTCAGGATCTTTTCCGAAACGTGAGCAGGAATGCCGTCGATAGCCGGATATGTTGCCATGACACCGAGGGCTCCGTTTTTTTTGATACCGGCCACCCAGGGAGGAAGAAATACCTCACGAAGGATCCTTTCGGATATTTCCATTGCTCCCCGCTCCAGACCACTCACGGGCTGACTCTGACCGGGATAATGACAAAGACCTGCAACCACCTTGTCGGGAGCGGATATATCATCACCCTGTGTGCCTCTTACTATTGATCCGGCAATTTCTGAACACAGATAGGGATCCTCACTATATCCCTCTTCGTTCCGACCCAGCCGGGGATCCCTGTTTGGCTCGATTACCAGGGTAAATAACTGATGAATACCTATAGCTCTGGCTTCACGTGCCGCTGTAGCATAAATATCTTCAACCAGATCCATGTTCCAGGTGCTACCTATAGCCAGACCTTCGGGAAATATTGTACCACC
>DNOQ01000552.1:1177-3533 GCA_003501665.1 Bacteroidales bacterium
AGTGTCATCCTTGATAAAAGGTCCTCCACTCTTTTTTCAACCGGTGATAAAGGATCCATAAAAACCGGCAGCTTATTTATTTTCCGGTCCAGTCCCATTGCTCTTCCCTCCGCTTTCCTGAAATCAGGATTATCCGGCAGTTTTACCGGATCTGTTTGTGACTTGCAATCATCCGAAAAAGAAAAAAATGTCATTGCTGATAAGATAATACCTATTAAAATTCTCATATCTATTTATATTTTAACAATTATTTTACCTTGTCGGTTCCACCTCTTTTTCCCAGTCATCAATCAATTCTCTCATCCGGATCACAACATCTGGAAAGGAACTGAGCAAATTTGCTGTTTCACTCAGATCACTGCCAAGATCGAAGAGATATTCTTCAATTTTTCCGGCATTATCCAGTCGTATATACTTCATTTCACCTTTTCTTACCGCTTTCCTTGTCTGCTCACCCCTGCGTGCCCTCCAGAATAATGTCCTTTCCCCGGCAGGCTGATCTTTTTCAATATATTTCAGAATATCAATACCATCAAATTTTCTGTTCTCCGGGATTGATGCACCGGCTACTCTGGCAATAGAGGCCGAGATATCCATTGTCATACAGGGTTGGTCTGATACAATTCCTGAAGCAATTTTCCCTGGCCATTTAACAACACACGGAACACGGATACCACCTTCAAAAAGGTTACCCTTGAATCCTCTTAGGGGACCATTATCACCCGATGTTGTTCCGCCATTATCACTCATAAATACTATCAGGGTATTGCCGGTTATTTGTTTCTCTTCAAGTTTATCCAGAATTTTCCCGATATTCTCATCCATACTTCTTATCATCGCCTGGTAAGTATGCTTTGGCCCTTTGCTTTGATTCCACAGATATGAAGTATCCGGCAATGGTTCAGACAAATAATCTTCCGGACCCTGGTAAGGGGCGTGTGGAGCCGTAAAGGGGACATAAAGGAAGAAGGGTGTTTTTCCGTCCTGCTTATCGATGAAGTTCAATGCTTCATTACCAATCAGGTCGGTAAAATATCCGGGCATGGTTACAGGTTTTCCGTTAATGATCAGTACATCTAAATATTCCGGTCCGGTATTTTCCCTGTGATGGAAATAATCCATTCCTCCTCCCAGTGCATAAAACACATAATCGAATCCATGAAGGTTGGGGCTGAATTTATCCTCATAACCGAGGTGCCATTTCCCGCATATTGCAGTGTTGTATCCGGCTCTCTTCAGTAATTGCGCAATTGAAGTTTCACTTACAGGCAATCCAAGGTCATTGGTTTCTCTTAATTTTATTGCATCGTCATAGCGTCCCACGTTGCCTGTTCCAATCGCACACTCAAGTCCTCCGACCCTCTGCTGGTATCTCCCCGTTAACAGCGCAGTCCGTGTAGGTGTGCTCTCCGCCCCGTTAGAATAAAATTCTGTAAACCTGACTCCCTGATTTGCAATGGATTCAACTGCCGGGGTATGAAAACCTTTATCGTTATAACATGCGAGGTCACCATATCCCAGATCATCAGCCAGAAAAACGATGATATTTGGCTTAAGCTTTTCTTTTTCAACAGCGCATGAGGGTAATAATAATATCGCCGATGTGATACCTGCCACTGCCTTAGCGGCTAATCTGATGGTTTGCATCTGTTTAATAGTCTTTAAATGGTCCTCTGGGTTCTGCATTTATCATTTCTCTTTGCCATTGAAGGAATTTTTCTTTTATCCTGTTAAGATCTTTTTCATTTCCCGACAGGTCATTCTTCTCCCCTGTATCTTCCGATAAGTCAAATAATCCATTGCCTCTTTTAGAATTCACCCATTTAATATCCCCTACCCTGGAGGCAAAATCGTCCCTGAACTCCCAGTACATCTCATTCCTCTCCAGATCCGTTTCACCTGTCAGCATAGGTAATATGTTAAATCCATCAATTATAAGAGAATCAGGCTTTTAAACTCCCGTTGCTGCAAGAATGGTGGGAAAGATCTCCAGTGAACTCACAAAATTATCCAGTACCTGTCCTTCTTTTATCCTGCCGGGCCATTTTATTATACAGGGAACACGCAACCCGCCTTCCCACATTGTAGCCTTACCCCCTGAAAGCGGATAATTATCTGAACCTGTCCCTCCTCCGTTATCAGAGAAAAATATGACTATTGTATTCTCTTCAAGTCCCAGACTGTCAACCAGATCAAGGACATTTCCGATGGCATTATCCATACAGGTGACAGCTGCCATATATCCTTTTCTCCTCGTTTCTTTCTGCGTTGTTGCTTCAGGGTATAGATCAAGGTATTCCGGAGGAGCCTGAACGCTTCCCCTTATCTCCGGGTCGAGACTTGAAGCGCTGTGTGG
>DNOQ01000552.1:3546-5967 GCA_003501665.1 Bacteroidales bacterium
AACCGTAGTGCTTCCCTTTCAAAAAGGTATGTAGAATAAGTCCCTTTATCTTCCGTTGTGGGTTCATTGTTCCTGTACATTGAAGGCACATAATATCTTTCATGCGTATAATAATCTATACCTGTATTCACAAAACCATAGAACTGATCAAATCCACGCTGCAAAGGCAGGTATCTCTTCAACTGACCCATATCCCATTTGCCAAAAATCCCGTTTACATATCCCGCCTTTTTTAAGAGTTCCGGAAACAATATCTCCCTTGTATCTGTACCCAATATCCTTTCAGGCGAAGTACTGTATTCATATGGAGTGTAATGATATCCGTCATCAACCCTGTCATTACGAAACAGTTCATATGTGCCGTTTCTCTGGGGATATCTTCCGGTGAGTAAACTGCATCGTGATGGAGTACTGGCTGAACAGGTAACATAAAAGTTCGTGAATCTTACTCCATCCCTGGCAAGCTGGTCGAGATTAGGCGTAATGATATCCTTTGATCCACATATGCCCAGGTCGTTATATCCCTGGTCATCCGAGACGATCAATATTATGTTTGGAAGGTGATTCTCCAATGTTTTGTCCGGGCCATGGCAGGCTGATGCACATACCAATACCGCACCGGCAGAAAGCCAATGATTTGAAAATTTATATAAGTACCGCTTCATTTAAGAGGTTCTGAATTTTAACGGACAGGAAAAATATTAAATCTTTCAACTACCGGATTCTCATGCTCCTGTGACATGATGTCCTCTATCTGCTTTACTTTTTCGGGATACTCATTCGAAATATCATTTTTCTCGGCAATATCATTTTCAAGGTTGAAAAGTTTGATCTTCATATTACCGTCGCGTGTGGAATCTCTTATCCCTTTCCATTCATTGATTCTTACTGCCTGCTGACCTCTTCTCTCCGGGTATTCCCAGTAAAGAAATTCGTGTATCTTTTGTTTTCCTTTTCCTGTAATTGAGGGAAGGATGCTTATTCCGTCCAGACCATCCGGATGATCCGACCCGGTGATATCACAAAATGTCGGGAACATATCCCATGCAGCACAGATATGATCAGTAACAACTGCTTTCTTTACTCTTTCAGGCCATGAAACGACCATAGGTACATGAATACCTCCTTCGTAAACAGATCCTTTAAGCTTATCGGAATCCTGGTTAAACGGTAAGGCGTTTTCAAAGAACTGGCTTACTGCTCCTCCTGTGGTAACCGGACCATTATCACTGGTAAAAAATATGATTGTGTTTTCATATATGCCGAGCTTTTTAAGTTCCTCAATTATACGGCCTAACTGGTAATCGAGATATCCGACCATAGCTGCATAAGTAGCCATCGGATACCTGCACGGGAAATAGCCTCTGTTGCCCGGATATGGTTCCTCATCTCCTATTTTCGCCCTGTACTTGTCAACCCATTCTTTCGGTGCCTGTAAAGGGACATGAGGGATCACTGTGGTAAAATGAAGAAAGAAAGGTTTCTCTTTTGAAGAGTGAATAAATGACAGTGCTTCTTCAAGCATCAGTGCCGGTGCATAATCTGTGAGATTATACCTTGCATAGCTCTCTTCCTTATAAGGATCCTTATCTCCGTCAAGCTCTGTCGTTCTTGGAATAACAAATTGATTATCAAGCTTTACTATTTCCTCATTCCTCCACAGATGTGCAGGATAATAAGTGTGGGCCTGACGCTGGCAATTATATCCGTAGAAAAAATCAAATCCCTGTTTATTGGGGACTCCGTCAGTGAAAGGTGCTCCCAATCCCCATTTTCCGACACATCCTGTTATGTAACCGGCCGACTTAAGCATTTTACTGAATGTTACGGATTCAGCAGGTATAGGGTACTGACCTTCAAGACGGGGGTCTGCTTCCATTTTTTCATAGTTCCAGACATCTCCCCTTTCCGGCCATTCATGGTTTCCGCGAATAAATGAGTGCCCTGTATGCTTTCCGGTGAGTAGTACGCATCTTGAAGGTGCACTCACCGGTGAGCCGCAGTAATAATTTGTAAAACGGATCCCGCTAGCTGCAAGGGCATCCACGTTGGGTGTTTCTATGATCTTCTGTCCATAACACCCCAGATCATTATAGCCAAGGTCATCAGCAATAATAAAAATTATGTTCGGTTTCTTTTCGCCGGCAGTTCCGCTGCCAGTACATCCTGCGAATGTGATAGTTACAGTACCTGCGATTCCGGTAATAAGGGCAATCTTCATGAGTATTGATTTTAATTTTAAGAACAGGTTTTATAATATGTACTAAAATACATAAATATTCTTTACTGCAGAATTTATTAATATTGTCATATGCATCTTACAATTTCTACTTTTTTTGTCATTGTTGTCCGATTAAATACAGGTCGCTCCTACGGAGCTAAAATTATGAAGGTACCGATTTCTACAAACAGTTCACTCCT
>DNOQ01000594.1:0-281 GCA_003501665.1 Bacteroidales bacterium
CTCGGGTTCGGATCCGCACCTTTGTATTTGGTGATATAGAATAAATTGTTGCCGGCAAAGTACAGCCTGATCTTGCTGAAACCCGCACTTTGTGGTAAACTGAAGTTGTAACCAAGGCTCATGTTATCGAGAGTGACAAAATCGGCATCTTCGATATGAGTGCTGTTCAAAACACCTGAAGAGTTGTTCAGGTAAGTCCCTGATGTTGGATTCTTCATGTCCTTTGCTGTTTTTGGCAGATTATAAGAACCTATCATTTTAGGAACTTCATAGAAGCCGCG
>DNOQ01000594.1:287-2547 GCA_003501665.1 Bacteroidales bacterium
TCCCAGTTTTTATAGGTAAAATTGTTTGCAAATCCCAACAATAATTTCGGTAACCCGTTGCCGACAATCTGCCTGTCGAGAGTGCTAATGGTTCCGTCATTGTTGGTATCTTCAAAGATCAGGTTCCCGCTTGCGTCAATTTCTTTGTAAACCAGAGCCAGCAGCTGCCCTACAGGCTTTCCTTCTTCAGCTCTTACAAGGGGTACGTCAGATTGCCCGGGTGCACCCATACCTCCCAGGTCACGAATTCCGTAATTCAGATCAGCCCCGTTAAAACTACCCGAGAGGGATACCAGGTCGTTTGCGAGGTTGTAGGATGGTGTCAGGGTGATATTATAGGAGAAATCACTCCTTTCAACTACATTCCATGTAAGTGATAATTCAAGGCCGCTGCTTCTTATTTCACCAAGGTTCACAAGAGCCCTGTTATAAATGTTCGGCGGAACAGGTACTTCATATTCAAAAAGCAAATCTGTCGTGGTCCTTGTATAATAATCAAATGAACCAAGCAGTTTTGAATTGAAGAAAGCAAAATCAATCCCAACATCTATTTCGCCCTTCTTTTCCCACTTAAGGTCTGTATTTGCATTACTTACAGGTGAATAGCCTGGTACGAATTCCCCATTATAAAAGAAGTTGCCGCTCGGACCGAGACGGAGCAGTGATAAATAACTGCTTCCCGGCTGGTTTCCTGTCAGACCATAACTGGCACGGAGTTTAAGAACATTGATTGCATCGTTGCTGATGAATCTTGCAAGGTCCATTCCGCCTCCGATTGATGGAAACAATCCCCATTTGTTATCTGCCCCGAAACGCGATGAGCCTTCATACCTTGCACTTGTAGTCAGAAACCAGGTGTCTTTTATATTCAGGTTGATAAGTCCGAAAAATGCAATCAGCTTATTTGAGTTTTTATAACTTGACACAGTCCCAATCCCGTTTTTAAAATCAAGGGCTGCATTGAGATTGTTGTAAGTAAAAGCATCTGTCAGGAAATCTCCGCCGCTTGCAGAAGAGCCTTCATATACAAAGTCTTGGTAAGAATAGCCTCCAACCGCGTTGAGATTTACCGAGGAAGCAATATCACCGGTCCAGCGGACGGAAGTTTCAAAAAGCTGGTTGGTATTGATATTAAAACTTCTGTTGGCTAAACCGTTTCTGTCCCTTCCTACCCAGTAACTGTTTTTATCATAATATTGGCCCCTCAGATAATTGTTATTCTGCCTCGAGTAGAAAGCGTCAACAGATAATCCCTTGACTATCTCCAAAGTACCTTTTACTGCCAGAAGCAACAATCTGTCTTTGCCGTCATTCAGGTTTTGTTCAAGGATCTGAACGGGATTATAATAATCATATAGAACTTGTTGGAAATATCCGTCATAGATCTTATATGCTGCATCAGTACTTCTTACAGGAGCTGTCGGATTATAAACAGAAGCATATCGGAATGCATCGGCAAAACCATATTTGGCTGTCACATCTGTAGCACCGAGATTGACATCCAGGGTAAACTTGTCATTTAAAGCTTTCTGGGTAAAGTTTATTCTTCCATTTAGTTGCTGACGTCCGGTATTAAGTATAATACCCTTTGAATCATGGTAATTGATGGATGCCCGGTAGCTTGAGTTTCCGGCTCCGCCCGATATGGCAAGATTATGTGTGTGTGAAATGGCAGTCTGAGTTGTTTCTTTGAACCAGTCGGTACTTTGACCAAAATCAGTTCCTGCTTCCAGCTCAGCGGAAAGGGCTCTCCATTCAGCTGCAGTCATAACAGGTGTTGTTTTGGCAACCATTTCAGTAGTAACATAACCATTGTAATCGATTACTGAAGTGCCTTTCTTACCTTTCTTGGTCGTAACAATGATTACCCCGCTGGAACCCCTGGTTCCGTAAATAGCTGCAGCAGAACCATCTTTCAGAACACTCATTGACTCAATGTCGTTTGGATCAACATTCTCAAGAGATGCACCAAGTACGCCGTCAACCACAATTAATGGTTGTGTATTGGCACCAATGGTACTTAATCCCCTCAGGCGTATGTTATAACCCTCATTTGGGTTGCCTCCGGGTCTGCTGATGGATAATCCGGCAACTTTGCCAACAATCAGCTGTTCGGGCCGACTTACATATCCTTTGTTGAATTCATCTGATTTCACATTGGCAATTGAACTGGTAATCTCTTTTTTCCGTTGCTGGCTGTATCCGGTAACAACGATTTCACCAAGTGCGCTTACAGCCGGAGCAAGTTCAACATTGATCG
>DNOQ01000595.1 GCA_003501665.1 Bacteroidales bacterium
AACCTGTACTTTGTGGTAAATTGAAACTGTAACCAAGGCTCATGTTATCGAGAGTAACAAAATCGGCATTTTCGATATGAGTGCTGTTCAAAACACCTGAAGAGTTGTTCAGGTAAGTCCCTGATGTTGGATTCTTCATGTCTTTTGCTGTTTTTGGCAGATTATAAGAACCTATCATTTTAGGAACTTCATAGAAGCCTCGGTAGGAATTAAGAAGATCATGGCCGAATACTCCGCGGAGGAAAATGCTCAGATCCCAGTTTTTATAGGTAAAATTGTTTGCAAATCCCAATAATAATTTCGGTAACCCGTTGCCGACAATCTGCCTGTCGAGAGTGCTAATGGTTCCGTCATTGTTGGTATCTTCAAAGATCAGGTTCCCGTTTGCATCAATTTCTTTGTAAACCAGAGCCAGCAGCTGCCCTATAGGCTTTCCTTCTTCAGCTCTTACAAGGGGTACGTCAGATTGCCCGGGTGCACCCATACCTCCCAGGTCACGAATTCCGTAATTCAGATCAGCCCCGTTAAAACTACCCGAGAGGGATACAAGCTCGTTTGCGAGGTTATAGGATGGTGTCAGGGTGATATTATAGGAGAAATCACTCCTTTCAACTACATTCCATGTAAGTGATAATTCAAGGCCGCTGCTTCTTATTTCACCAAGGTTCACAAGAGCCCTGTTATAAATGTTCGGCGGAACAGGTACTTCATATTCAAAAAGCAAATCTGTCGTCGTCCTTGTATAATAATCAAATGAACCAAGCAGTTTTGAATTGAAGAAAGCAAAATCAACTCCGACATCTATTTCGCCCTTCTTTTCCCACTTAAGGTCTGTATTTGCATTACTTACAGGTGAATAGCCTGGTACGAATTCCCCATTATAAAAGAAGTTGCCGCTCGGACCAAGACGAAGCAGTGATAAATAACTGCTTCCCGGCTGGTTTCCTGTCAGACCATAACTGGCACGAAGCTTAAGAACATTGATTGCATCGTTGCTGATGAATCTTGCAAGGTCCATTCCGCCTCCGATTGATGGAAACAATCCCCATTTGTTATCTGCCCCGAAACGCGATGAGCCTTCATACCTTGCACTTGTAGTCAGAAACCAGGTGTCTTTTATATTCAGGTTGATAAGTCCGAAAAATGCAATCAGCTTGTTTGAGTTTTTATAACTTGACACAGTCCCAATCCCGTTTTTAAAATCAAGGGCTGCATTGAGATTGTTGTAAGTAAAAGCATCGGTCAGGAAATCACCGCCGCTTGCAGAAGAGCCTTCATATACAAAGTCCTGGTAAGAATAGCCTCCAACCGCGTTGAGATTTACCGAGGAAGCAATATCACCGGTCCAGCGGACGGATGTTTCAAAAAGCTGGTTGGTATTGATATTAAAACTTCTGTTGGCTAAACCGTTTCTGTCCCTTCCTACCCAGTAACTGTTTTTATCATAATATTGGCCCCTCAGGTAATTGTTATTCTGCCTCGAGTAGAAAGCGTCAACAGATAATCCCTTTACTATCTCCAAAGTACCTTTTACTGCCAGAAGCAACAATCTGTCTTTGCCGTCATTCAGGTTCTGTTCAAGGATCTGAACGGGATTATAATAATCATATAGAACTTGTTGGAAATATCCGTCATAGATCTTATATGCTGCATCAGTACTTCTTACAGGAGCTGTCGGATTATAAACAGAAGCATATCGGAATGCATCGGCAAAACCATATTTGGCTGTTACATCTGTAGCACCGAGATTGACATCCAGGGTAAACTTGTCATTTAAAGCTTTCTGGGTAAAGTTTATTCTTCCATTTAGTTGCTGACGTCCGGTATTAAGTATAATACCCTTTGAATCATGGTAATTGATGGATGCCCGGTAGCTTGAGTTTCCTGCTCCGCCCGATATGGCAAGATTATGTGTGTGTGAAATGGCAGTCTGGGTTGTTTCTTTGAACCAGTCGGTACTACTGCCAAAATCAGTTCCTGCTTCCAGTTCAGCGGAAAGGGCTCTCCATTCAGCTGCAGTCATAACAGGTGTTGTTTTGGCAACCATTTCAGTAGTAACATAACCATTGTAATCGATTACTGAAGTGCCTTTTTTACCTTTCTTGGTCGTAACAATGATTACCCCGCTGGAACCCCTGGTTCCGTAAATAGCTGCAGCAGAACCATCTTTCAGAACACTCATTGACTCAATGTCGTTTGGATCAACATTCTCAAGAGATGCACCAAGCACGCCGTCAACCACAATTAATGGTTGTGTATTGGCACCAATGGTACTTAATCCCCTCAGGCGTATGTTATAACCCTCATTTGGGTTGCCTCCGGGTCTGCTGATGGATAATCCGGCAACTTTGCCAACAATCAGCTGTTCAGGACGACTTACATAGCCTTTGTTGAATTCATCTGATTTCACATTGGCAATTGAACTGGTAATCTCTTTTTTCCGTTGCTGGCTGTATCCGGTAACAACGATTTCACCAAGTGCACTTACTGCCGGAGCAAGTTCAACATTGATCGTTGTCTGGCTGCCAACAGTAATCTGCTGTGGAGTGTAACCAATGAATGAAAAAACCAGGACTGCTTCAGGGCCGGGAACAGTAATACTGTATTCCCCGTTCATATCAGTCTGCATCCCGGTTGTCGTACCCTGGACCACTACATTGACTCCCGGGAGTGGTCCTTCTGTTTCTGAAGTCACTTTACCCCGGACTGTTCTTTGCTGGGCAAAGGTTAAAGTGACCGCGAAGCTGAACAGGAGAAGAGATAACAGACTCCTTCTCCATAAAAGCGCAAAATTTTGCAAGGTTTGCATAATAGAGTTTATTAAGTTAGTTAATTGGTTGTTATTAATAAGCATTATAATATAATAATATTATTCCGTCAATTCG
>DNOQ01000127.1 GCA_003501665.1 Bacteroidales bacterium
TGATTTTACCGGGCAGGCAGGAAGAAAGACTGCAAGGGAGCTCGGGGTGCAGGGATTTATACAGCAGTGTAATGAAAAAAGGGGACAGCTTACAGGTTCGGATATCAATATACCGGAACCTGAGATTATTAAAAAATCCGAAGCCTCAACCGGAAAAGACCCAGCAGTTCAGGCAGAAGAAGTAACAGTAAAGAAAGAACCTTCCGTTTACAGGCCTCAGGAAGCCGATTCTTTTGTAAAAGCGAGAGATAGCGTAAAGCCGGAAACCGTAAGAGTCTCCGAAATTTCACAACAGAAAGAGACTATGGAGACTGAACCGGAAAAAACATTAGCGGATTCAACTTTCGAGGCAATTTTCGATGAACATCTAACCGAGGCTGTCAGGCAACCTTCAGCTTCAGGTGTGTTAATGCTTTTCAGTGCGGATCCGAAACCGTTTTATGATCCGGGCGAAAAGATCCGGATCAATCCCGATCATCCCCCGGGATTGATATACAGGATACAGGTAGCTGTGTTCCGCAATCAGGTGGAACCCTCATATTTCAAGGGGATAAGCCCTGTATATGGGATCAGGAATGCCAGTTCCGGACTGACGACATATTATGCAGGGATGTTCAGGAAAAATGATGATGCAAAAAAAGCCCTGCCGCAGGTCAGGCAGAAAGGATTCAAAGATGCATTTATCGTGGCGTTTTCCGGTGGAAAGCCTGTTTCTCCTGAGAGAGCAGCAATTCTTGAAAAGGAGTGGGGTGTAATTCCTTTCAGACCTGATGAACGGATCATTGAAGAGCTACAGGCAGATACTATCCCTCCAACATTATCATTCAGGGTGGAAGTGATCAGAAGCAAAAAACCGGTGAGTGAACAAAACTACGACGAACTGAAAAAGCTGGCGGGGGCAAGAGGACTGGATATTAAAACAATTCCTGACGGCAATATTGTTTATCTCATTGGTCAGTTCATAACATACGAAAGTGCCGGTAGTTATGCCGACCTCCTTGTAAGAAACGGCTATCGTGATGCTAAGGTAGTTGCATGGCTCGGCAAAAGGGAGATACCGGTAGAGACTGCAAAACAGCTTTTCAGGAGCCTGGAATGATCATTTTATATAAAATTCAATCATTTCCCTGACAGCCTTACGGCATACTTTACATAATCCCGACGGAGTGTTGCTTTTCATTGTACACTCCATCTGCGGCCTGTAGATCCCTTTGGCTGAATATCCTCCTCCTTCAAACAGACCTACTATGCCGTTATATACGGGTTCGGCCGGAGTAGGTACCGGTGTTTTGGCGGAAATCATCTTCTTCCACTTGGAATCAAAATTCACCAGTGTCGTAATATTAGGCTCCCAGGGTTCAACATCAAGGGGATAGAAATTCTCATAGGCAACTGTTGATGAGTAGTATTCGTCGGCAAGTCCGGCAAATCCGTGTCCGAGTTCATGAACAAATACATGTGCTGACAGAGGATGGTCTGCGGTTGTACAACTGTAATAGTTATATACCCCACCACCTCCATATTTGGGACTGTTAATCAGTATTATAATATTATCGTGGGGAACAACTGCAGCATAATCATTAACAGTTTTGATATCCCGGGTGGTAAGATAACGGTCAAGATCAAATGTATAAAAGCTTGAATTCATCACTGTTGAAACATAAATACCATCTCCCGGAATATCGGTCCCCGACTCGGCCGACACGGCTTCAACAGCCCAGATATTGAATCTGTCTTTGTATTCATTGTATGGTGGTTCGTCTAACAGAACATCAGTGATCCTTTTTACATCCCCCCTGAATTTATTCATTTCGTCAGCCCTGTAACCTTCCGCTATGAAAGCCAGATCGACATTCAGGGCAGGATCTCCTGCATATAATATCCTGGAGACTCTTGCATCAACAGTTTTTTCTTTTCTGATGAAGTAATCAGAGGGATCTATTTCTGTTTCATAAAGCCGGGCAAACGATCCGTCGTGCAGACGCTGGCTCAGTACAAATCTGCATCTGTTCCGGGGGAACGGCATGGTTGCCACTTCGGGAAAGCTTCTTTGCATCACTTTTGCCTCAGCCGTGGTCTGCCATTCCTGGTAAAGGGTACAGAAACCTCTTGAATAGATCAGTTTATCTTCGGCGGAATCATATAGTTCATATTTGAAATTGCCGTAATTGAAAGGATCAATAAGCCTGGTTTTTGAGCCGCCATAAAAAGGTTCTTCCTTCATACCGTCAGGATAAACAACCGTATTCCTGTAATCGCCGGCAAGCATGTAATCGAACCTCAGTACCTTGTCGGTGAAATATTTGTCAAAGCTGCTCTGAGCTGTTACCATTACAGTCAGCATAGCCATAAATAATACGGTGATAAATCTCATTATATACCTGATTTGATTACAAAAAAAACAAAGCTAAGATATTAGATGATTCGGGCATTAATAATTTGTCTAAATTTGCCGGATATTTTACAGTTCCATTTTCAAGATTCCATGTTCAAGATTCCATGTTCAACCTGAAACCTGAAACCTGAAATTTGAATCTAAATCTGAAACCATTAATAAATAAAATTTGAAATTATGGCTGACCTGAATA
>DNOQ01000109.1 GCA_003501665.1 Bacteroidales bacterium
CATAGTTTTTAGCTCCGTAGGAGCGGCCTGTGTTTAATCGGATAGCATTGATTATTTATATGTTTAAATCGTTCTAACTTCAGATTATGACTTTTTCACCAAACCCTAATTATTTCGTGAAATTGTGCATAAATAATATCATTTTTCTGCAATGATCCGTTATAATTTACTATATTTGCAGAGATAATTAATGGGCATGGAATCAGTTATTTATCAAACTTGAGGAGAGGATTTGTCTGCGTGCTGGCGACCAGGAAAATATTCCGGCTTTTATTCCCGAAAATTGTATACCAAGTCAGGCCAGAGAGAGTTAAGGATAATCTCTCACAGGAAACATATGAAAGGCAAGTTATGGTAAAAACTGATCCCGGATTTAACAGAAGATAAAAATGGAAGAAGAAAAGAAAAGAATGCAGGGTGATAGCGGGTACTCGGCAGAGAGTATCCAGGTACTGGAAGGGCTGGAAGCTGTAAGGCGAAGACCTGCGATGTATATAGGGGATATTGCCACAAAGGGATTGCATCATCTTGTTTATGAGGTTGTTGACAATTCCATTGATGAGGCGCTGGCAGGATATTGTACCAGGATCGATGTAACAATTCATGAAGATAATTCCATTACCGTATCTGATGACGGAAGAGGGATCCCTACCGGTATTATGGAAAAGGAAAAGAAATCTGCACTGGAAGTAGTCATGACAGTATTACATGCCGGCGGAAAATTTGATAAAGGTTCATACAAGGTCTCAGGCGGACTTCACGGAGTGGGGGTATCCTGTGTCAATGCACTCTCTTCAATACTTACAGCAACAGTAATGAGGGATGGTAAGGTATTCCGGCAGGTTTATGAGAAGGGGAAGCCCGTCACTGATGTTCAGATTACAGGAGAGAGTTCCAGATCTGGTACTATCGTTACTTTTAAACCTGATGATACTATCTTTCAGACCCTTGAATATAATTATGATATACTTGCAGCCAGGTTGCGTGAGCTTGCTTTTCTGAACAAGGGAATTCTGCTTACTCTTAAGGATATGAGAGAGCTTGTCGAAAACGGTAACGGCGGAAAACCTGTGTACAATGAATTCCATTCAGAAAACGGGCTTGTTGAATTTGTTCAATATCTCGATGCAAACAGAGAAAGGATAATTGACAGACCTATACATATCAATTTCGATAAAGCAGATTGCCCCGTCGAAATTGCACTGCAATATAACAGCTCCTTTTCCGAAAATGTCCATTCCTACGTAAATAATATAAATACCATAGAAGGAGGTACTCATCTTGCCGGATTTCGAAGGGGGTTGACAAGAACACTTAAGAAATATGCTGAAGATTCAGGTGCAGCAGCCAAACTCAAATTTGATATTAACGGTGATGATTTTCGTGAAGGACTTACAGCAGTTATTTCCATCAAAGTTGCTGAACCTCAGTTTGAGGGGCAGACAAAAACAAAGCTGGGTAATTCGGAGGTTACCGGGGCCGTGGACCAGGCTGTCAGCAATATGCTTACAAATTACCTTGAGGAAAATCCAAAGGATGCAAGAGTGATTGTCCAGAAGGTTATCCTGGCTGCCACCGCCCGTCATGCTGCCCGCAAAGCCAGGGAACTTGTACAACGCAAAAATGAGTTTTCAGGTTCAGGGCTTCCGGGCAAACTCGCCGATTGTGCCGACCGTGATCCCGCAAATTGCGAGATCTACCTTGTTGAGGGTGATTCGGCAGGAGGTACCGCAAAACAGGGACGTGACAGGAAGTTCCAGGCTATTCTGCCTCTCAGGGGAAAAATCCTGAACGTTGAAAAGGCAATGCATCACAGAATATATGAGAGCGAGGAGATAAAGAATATTTTTACCGCACTCGGAGTCAATATCGGGACCGATGAGGACAGTAAAGCCCTTAACATCTCAGGTCTGAGATATCATAAGATAATAATAATGACTGATGCCGATGTTGACGGATCCCATATAACCACCCTTATTATGACTTTCTTTTTCAGATATATGCAGGATCTCATAAGAGGCGGGAACCTGTTCATTGCAACACCTCCTTTGTATCTTGTCAGAAAAGGAAAGAATGAGAAATATTGCTGGTCGGAAGAAGAAAGGGAAGCGGCCGTCAAAGAGTTTGGTCAGGGAAAGGATTCATCAGTCTCGGTACAAAGATATAAAGGTCTGGGAGAAATGAATGCCGAACAGCTCTGGCATACAACCATGAACCCTGAAACCAGAACATTAAGGCAGGTAACTATTGAAAGTGCAGCAGAGGCAGACCATATCTTCTCGATGCTTATGGGTGATGAAGTTCCTCCGAGAAGAGAATTCATCGAAACACATGCCAAATATGCAAGAATAGATGTTTAAATTATTCTGAAATATTCAGACCCCGAATAATTTGCGCCTTATTTCCACAGCATTGCTCTGACATACTTCACTGCAGCAGAAACACCGGATACATTTCCTGTCAGTCAGAACGACATGATTTTTCTTCTCGCAATGCATTACAATCGCATTTTGCGGACATATTTTGATACACTCCCTGCAGCCGATGCAATTTTCGTGGATAAAAACAGGCCTTCTCTGAAGCCTCCTTATCCTTTTCAACCTGTTATAGACAAATCTGAATGCCTTATTCCCCGAGCCGGTATCGGGGATCTTCTTAAAATCTTTTTTTATAAGAGATTCTATCTCCGGACCATCATAAATAATATCAGCCGGATCTTTCAGCCATTTCCCCCTTTTTAATGCAAGATAATTGGTTGGGATAGATATGGGATCATACCCTGCAATTGTTGTTGCTTTAATATCGAGTGCAACAGGATTTGACGACCCGATAAGCACTCCCGTTTTAACAGGTATGCCCTGACCGGGACCGGGTCCTTCCATGCCAATTATGCCATCCATCAGAAAAAAATGAGATATGACCGAATCATTAAGGTCAAGAAGAAATGAAGCAAATTTATCCCTGTCCTGATAGATTGCATGCTGTTTTGCCTTTGTTAAACCAGGGACCAGGCCAAGTGTATTTTTAACTGCACCCGTGAAAATCATCAGCTCATGATTCTTGAATTTGGGAAGCGATATTATAAGATCCACTTCAGTGATTATAGATGCGATCCTTATTTTGCCATTTCCGAGCGGTACATCAGAAGGATTTATCAGAAAATCCACCCATATCGCTCCTGTCTTTTCACACACCTGGTATATTCCGGAATTTGTGCTTCTAAAACCCCTCATATGTATGGACGGAGAATCTCCCACATAAACTATGGCTCCCCGTGACTGAAGGAACCTGATCATTGCCTCGACAACCGAGGGATGGGTCGAAACACACCTTGAAGGTTCTGCATCAATAAGGATATTCGGCTTCAGCAATACCTTCTTATTATTTACCTCAGGACCGTCACAGGTAGTATAAATATCAGTGATTAAATTAATTATCTCCTCTGTGTCATATTTGTCGCATTTTCTTACTGCTACTTTTGTATTCATTCAGTTTTCCTTTCTTCTTTTTTATTCTGTTCAAGTGTGGAGAGCAGACCGCAGGCGGCACCAATATCTTCACCGCGTGATGCCCTGACCGTAGCCAGTATGCCCTTTTTGTTAAGACCATCCCTGAAACCGGTTATTTCATCAGGTTCGGGACTCCTAAATTCTGATCCGGGTATATTATGAAACCTGATGATATTAATCCTGCATTTTATACCGTTCAACAGGCGTGCCAGTTCTTTAACATGCCCGGGACTGTCATTCAATCCTTTAAAAAGTATATATTCAAATGATACTCTCCTTTGTTTAGTGAAATCAAATTCCCTGATGATCCCGATAATTTCACTTATACTGTTTGTTTTCCGGACGGGCATGAGTTTTCTTCTCTCCTCGTCAAAAGGAGAGTGAAGGCTTATTGCCAGGTTGCACCGGCTCTTTTCAAGGAATTCCTTTATCTGATTTGTGAGACCTATTGTGCTCAGGGTGATCCTTGAAGGGCTCCATCCGTAACCCCATTCACCTGTGAGTATTTCCAGACTCTTTAAAACCTCTTCAATATTATCGAGAGGTTCACCCATCCCCATATAGACGATATTTGTCAGCTTTCTGAATTCGGGAATGCTCCGGAACTGATTAAGTATTTCATTTGAAGAAAGGTTTCCCTGAAATCCCTGTTTTCCCGTCATGCAGAAAATGCAACCCATTTTGCAGCCTGCCTGTGATGAAATACATATTGTTGCCCGCTCTTTGTCGGGTATATATGCAGCTTCTATGTATTTGTCGGTCAGTACTTTGAATAGGTATTTTTTAGTCCCGTCCCTGCTTTCGGCAACACTCACCGGCGCTGAAATCCCGATCTCATATTCCCGGGAAAGATACTCCCTCATTTTTACCGAAAGGTTTGTCATTTCGTCAACCGACGATATTTCCTTTTTATACAGCCAGTCAGCTATCTGACGTGCCGCATATCCCGGCAGCCCGACCTGCCTGGTCACGGCTATCAGCTCATTCAGAGTCTTTCCGTATAATTCCACTTTCCGCATTATTACCACAACCGTCACGTTAAATTACCGTCATTGCGAGTCCCGGCTTAGCCGGGACGAAGCAATCCCTTCCACCAACCACAATTAACCGTACAACCACCATTCTTGCGAGCCCCGCCATACGCCTTCGGTAAACCTTCGGCGTATGAAAGCGGGGCGAAGCAATCCATTGCGCCAACCACAATTAACCGTACAACCACCATTATTGCGAGGAGCGCAGCGACGAAGCAATCCGTCCCGATTGGCAGAGAGCTAAGAACAAGAAGGCCCTGCGCTATATATCAATACTGCCTTCATATACAAATGTTGCGGGTCCGGTAAGCCAGATGTCAGTTATTTCGTCATTATTGATTTTAAATTCCACTTTAAGATCTCCACCCCTGGCCCTGACATTTATGACTGAAGTGTCAAAATGTCCTTTCAGGGCTGCAGCAATGGCAGATGCAGTAACTCCTGTACCGCAGGCAAGGGTTTCATCCTCGACGCCTCTTTCGAATGTTCTGATGATGAGTCCGTTATCAGCGATTTTGACGAAATTTACGTTAGTTCCTCCCGGAGTAAATTTCTCTGACCATCTTATTTTCTTACCTTCTTCATAAACGTCCAGACTGTCAACATCATCAGTGAATAATATATAATGCGGCGATCCGGTATTTATGAAAAAATTACCGTCCACGATTTTAAAACCTTTCACGTCGGCCATCTGAAGGCGCACAATATCGTTTTCAACCTGAGCTTCATGCGGGCCGTCGAAAGCCAAAAATTTCTGTTTATTTCCTGCAATCCGCAGTTTCAGTGCAAAATGAGCTGTACATCTTCCTCCGTTTCCGCACATAGAACCGATTTTTCCGTCAGCATTAAAATATTTCATTTCATAATCGAGTCCGTCATATTCACAAACAAGGATCAAGCCGTCAGCTCCTATGGCAAATCTCCGGTCGCATAATCTGTTAATAAGAACCGAATCGCCGGGATCAATTATTCCCTGACGGTTGTCTATCATTATGAAATCATTACCTGCACCCTGGTACTTGTTAAAAGTTACTGTCATCATTGTTAAAGTGTTGTTAATTCATTNNCTATATCAAGGCATACTATTTGATAAACAGAGGACAAATATAAAAAAAGTGATAATTTAAAATTCAACAGATATGAAAGGAAAATATTTATTTGGCGGATTGCTTATGGCGCTATTAGGTGCAGTAATAGCATTGGTTGCTTACACCAGGATTGTTGATAAGCCTGCGGCAATTTTTCTCAAGGATACCTCGCAGATCGAAACCCCGGAAGCCAGAGCCTATTTAACTGCCCTTCAGATGCAGCCCGGACAGGTTGATTTTACCTATGCTGCAGAGCAGACGGTTCATGCGGTGGTTCATGTACGTACCAAAACCATGGTCCAGCAACCACAGAATCCCATAATGGAGTGGTTTTACGGTGACCGTTACAGTAGCAGGCCCCGTGAAGTGGCAGGTTATGGTTCAGGGGTGATAATCACACCCGACGGTTATATAATTACGAATAATCATGTTATTGAAAATGCCGAGAATATTGAAGTTAAACTAAATGACAACAGGGTTTTAGCTGCTGAGGTTATAGGTCGTGATCCGAGCACGGATATTGCTCTTATTAAGGTAAAGGCTGAGAATCTTTCATTCCTGAAATACGGTGATTCTGATAAACTGAAAGTCGGGGAATGGGTACTTGCCGTGGGTAATCCCTTCAATCTTACGTCAACAGTTACCGCGGGTATTGTAAGTGCAAAGGGCAGAAACCTTGGTATACTTGATAATGATTACCGTATTGAATCCTTTATACAGACTGATGCTGCGCTGAATATGGGTAACAGCGGTGGGGCCCTGGTCGATACAAAAGGATTACTTGTTGGGATAACCTCGGCAATCTATTCACCCAGCGGAGCCTATGCCGGCAATTCATTTGCCATACCTGTAAGTATAGTCAGCAAAGTGGTCGATGATCTTAAGCAGTTCGGAGAAGTTCAGCGTGCGCTTATCGGAGTCAATATTGTGGATGTAACGTCGGAGATAGCTAAAAAACAAAATCTTTCCGAAGTGAGAGGTGCCATGATAACTGACGTGAGAGAAGGCGGCTCGGCTGCTGATGCCAATCTCAAAAAGGATGATGTAATAATCAAGTTCAACGGAGTACCCGTGAATAACGCTACAGAATTACAGGAACAGGTAGGCAAACAGCGTCCCGGAGACAGGGTAAATATTACTTATATCAGAAACGGAAGAGAGTTTACAGTCCCTGTTACACTGAAGAATATTTCCGGAACAACCGAAGTGGTGGAACGAGGATCAGGTAGTGGAGCTGTTTTTGGTGCAAGATTTGAGCCGGTGACTTCAGCCGACAAGAAAAAATACGGAGTCGATAATGGTGTTAAGATAGTTGAAATAAGTGACGGTCTTTTCAGGGATCTCGGACTGAGAAGAGGAACCATCATCACAACCATAAATAACAAGAAGGTAAATAATGCTGATGATGTCAGGTCTGCAGCAGGTGTGAATGAAAGATCATTCAAGTCAGTGGCAGGAGTAACACCCGAAGGAAGACAGTTCCATTATCAGTACGGAAATTAAACTGATGTTTTATTCCGGGTTTCAGGTTCCAGATTCCAGGTTTCAGGCTTTGCCAGACGAATCC
>DNOQ01000509.1 GCA_003501665.1 Bacteroidales bacterium
ATGTTCCTCAGATGGATGGTCCGGAATGACGGCAAAGGAGTCGATTTTGGAATATGGAAAAAGATAGATCCTTCAATGCTCTTTATACCGATTGATTTTCATTCAGGAAATACTGCACGCAAACTCGGACTCCTGAAGAGGAAAATGAACGACTGGAAAGCGGTAGAGGAATTAACGGGGGTTTTACGTGAATTTGATCCTGCCGATCCCGTTAAATATGATTTTGCATTGTTCGGTTGGGTGTCTCACAGGAGATTTAAACCTCTGCAATTTATTTTGCCATATAGTTGATTATTTATATTTTAAGTGGTTGTGGCAAATTTCTTCTTCAGTTTCAATGCCACGTTTACCAGCATTATCAACACGGGTACCTCAACCAGCGGCCCGATAACCGTGGCAAAAGCTGCCTGGGAATTAATACCAAACACTGCTACCGCTACCGCGATAGCCAGTTCAAAATCATTACTGCCGGCAGTAAATGCAAGAGTGGTCGACCTCTCATAACCCACACCCATCCTTTTGGCAATAAAAAAGGTGGCAAAGAACATAAAGGCAAAGTAGATGGTAAAGGGAACAGCAACTCTCAATACATCCATTGGCAGTTTAATGATGTTTTCTCCTTTGAGGGAGAACATTACAAAAATTGTAAACAATAGTGCGACCGGAGTTAACCAGGATACTTTTGGAATAAATTTGCTGTAATACCATTCGTCACTTTTAGCCCTCCTTAATACCGTGTTGGTTATTAATCCTGCAAAGAAAGGTATCCCGAGATAGATCAGTACTGTCACTGCAATTTCGGATATTGATACCTCAACTATTGAACCACTCAATCCAAACAAAGGAGGAAGGATTGTTATGAAAACATAGGCATAAACTGAGTAAAGGAACACCTGGAACAGGGCATTAAAAGCAACAAGACCTGCTGCCAGTTCCGTATCTCCTTTTGCCAGATCATTCCATACAAGTACCATGGCAATACACCTGGCAAGTCCGACAAGTATAACACCCACCATTAATCCCGGATGATTTTGCAGGAACAGAATTGCAAGAATGAACATTACGATTGGTCCGATGATCCAGTTCATCGACAATGACAGACCTAACAATCTGAGGTTCTTAAAGACCAGCGGAAGCTTTTCATACCTAACTTTTGCCAGAGGCGGATACATCATGAGAATAAGACCGATGGCGATTGGAATATTAGTGGTGCCTGAGCTTAATGAATTCCAGAAACCCGCGATTTCCGGCCAGAAATAACCTATTAATACCCCTGCAAACATTACAAGGAATATCCAGAGTGTCAGATACCTGTCAAAAAACGGGAGGCGTTTTGTTTCCATCAGTAATCAATTTGAAAATGGGTAAAAATAATTTGAAAATGAGGTAATTTGAAAATTTGAAAATGACATTTAAGTTAGTTTAATTTAATTTTGAGGAGCTTATGATTTTGGATAGAATTTTTATTAATTCTTGGACATAAATTAATAGTTTATCATCAAAAGGGTAAGTTGGAGTATGCTTACAAATCAACAGCCAATATTCAGTTTCATCGGCTTCTTTGGCTGCCAATTTTAATTTATGTATAAAATCAACCTTGCTTTCTGCGTTCTGAGCCTCACGGACATTAGCCCCTATTGAAGTTCCGGCTCTAAGAAGCTGCCTCGATAAAACATATTTTTTGTTTTCCTCCAAAAATTCGCAGTATAAAACGATCTCCAATGCAAACTTGAATGATTTTTCGACAATAATATTTTCTTTATCATTTCTCATCTGATCAGGTATTTAGTAATTTAATATTAAAAATTTTCAAATTTTCAAATTTTCNNTCAAATTTTCAAATTTTCAAATTATAAAGGCCTTTCAGCAGTTACAGTTATGCTGAAAATGCCTTTTTCTCCGGGATGGAATGAATTTATTTCAAAATCATCATAATATTCTGAAAGTATTGATTCCGGCAAGACTATCTCCTTTTGCTTATGTACTTTAATATTCCTGAATCCGGAATTCTCAATAAAATTCATATATTCTGATATTTCGCCTGCCCCTGATACACATCCCACATACATTTCAGCATCTTTCTGAAGTTTTTCAGGCAGGTTACCTTTGACAACAACATCTGAAACACAAAAATGCCCTCCCGGCTTTAATACCCTGAATATCTCCCGAAATGCTTTTAATTTATCAGGAACAAGGTTTAATACACAATTAGAGATAACAATGTTAAACGCTTTTTCTTCAAATGGCATTTCCTCAATATCTCCAAGTATGAATTCAACATTTTCAAAGTTCAGCTTTGCACAGTTTTTCCTGGCCTTGCTAACCATTTGTGCGGTCATGTCAAGTCCTGTTACTTTTCCGGTTTCCCCGACTATTGCCCTTGCCACGAAACAATCATTTCCGGCACCGCTTCCAAGATCAAGAACGTGGTCTCCCTTTTTTATGCCGGCATATTCGGTCGGAATGCCGCAACCAAGATTCAGATCGGCATCAGGATTGTACCCTTCCCTGTTACCATAACTTTCACTGAAATCTGAAAAATCATTCTGAGGAGTACAGCAGGAGGTGCTGCCGCAGCAGCTGCCTGACCTATCCGATTGTTCCGCAATATTGCCGTATTTCTCTCTTACCAGTTTTTTTATAGATTCTGACTTCATACGAAAATATTATTCCATAATTTTTGTCAGGATAATTACTGCATCGGATACATATTTCTCACACCGGATACCGTAATAATTCCTTTCAATGATTTTTTTCTGGTCATCCGGATTGTTCATGTCAAGTCCATCCAGTAATTTCAGACAATCCGCAGATCCGTTAAGTCTTATAAATTCATCAAAAAACTCCTTTGTTTTCTGATATGTATATCTCTTATTTTCTTCCGGATCATCCAATCCTTTCCCGTATCTTAATCCCAGTACCATGAGGGCTCCGGTAACTGCACCGCAAATGTGCTGCTGGCGGCCCATTCCTCCGCCGAAGGCACAGGCTGTTTTCAGACACTCATCCTCGGATAATCCATATTCAGATCCAAAAGTGGTCAGCACTGACTGAGAACAGTTAAATTTATTCCTGAAATAATTTATTGCTTTTGTTGATTTATCCATTTATTTCCGGTTTTATTTTTTCTGTATACAGGTTGAAGAAGTCATTTTTAATATTGTCACGGATTCTCCTGAATTCACTCAGAATATACTCCTCATTTCCGGTCTTAAGTGAGGGATCTTCATACCCCATATGTAACCGGTGTTTCACTTTTCCTGAGAAAACCGGGCAGGTCTCATTTGCATCATCACAAACGGTAATCACAAAATCCCATTCGTCATTAATATAATGGTCAACACTTTTGGGATTATGATGGCTTATGTCAATTCCTGATTCAGCCATTACCCTGATTGCCATGGAATTTGTTTTTGCTGAAGGAAATGTTCCTGCAGAATATACCC